>JAFTCG010000039.1 GCA_017454815.1 Clostridia bacterium | reverse complement strand
TTGAAAATTGCAACATGTGGAGTTGGCAATCCTGTGGCTTGGGTTGCGGAACGGTAGAGAATGGTCATATTATAGTCAAAGACTGTGATATACGTTCGTTTGTTCCGGGAACAAAAACCGATGAGGGAAAAGTCAACGGAACAGATGAAGAAAAAGAGGCTCACGCTAAATATGTTCATGGAACAAGAGGAGCCATTACATACCATACAAAAAGCGGTGTGGACCGGTCATCAAATGAAAGTTTCACATTAATAAATACAAGTGTTTATCTTAAGGGCGGAACAAAGGTAGTTAATATAAAAAACGGTTCATCTCAGGACTTTAAACTTTTGACATTTATCAACAATACATTTCACAATGATATAGAAAGCTGCAATGTCATTGCGATACCCAAAAGTCTTTACCTTTGCGCTTTGTCAAGCGGCAACAATATTGGCACCGTTAATTCTGACGGTAGTGGATATTCGCTTATGATAAAATAACCAGATATGAAAGCCGAAAGATAAGTGTGTTTTCGGGGCAGTCGCTGACTGCTCCGATTTTTGTAAAAAATGTGTTTGACTTTTTGCCTTATTGGGTATATAATATTCTTGATAACAAAAGGCTTTGAAAAGCAGAGCAGACGTGACGTCGCCAAAGAGAGGGAACGGTTGGTGAAAGTTCCTGCGAACGGCGTTTGCGGCCGGCTTGGAGCCGCTTCGTGAAAAACGGAGCCGTCAGCCCGCGTTAAGGGAAGCCGAAAAGGCGAATAAAGTGGTGCTTTTTGCACAATTTGGGTGGTACCGCAGGAGATGCTCCTGTCCCATGTTGATGCAAGGGCATATTTTTTTTGAAAGGAACTGATAACTATGCAATGGACAGGTCTCAACGAACTTCGTGAAAAATTTCTCTCTTTCTTTGAAAGTAAGGGACATCTCAGGCTCGAATCTTTCTCCCTGATACCCCAGGGCGACAAGAGCCTTCTGCTGATAAACTCCGGAATGGCTCCGATGAAAAAGTATTTCACCGGCGAAGTCACTCCTCCGAGAAACAGGGTGACAACCTGCCAGAAATGCATCCGCACTCCCGACATCGAGAGCGTCGGAAAAACTGCGCGCCACGGAACTTATTTTGAAATGCTCGGAAACTTCTCCTTCGGCGATTATTTCAAGAAAGAAGCTACCGCCTGGGCATGGGAATTCTTTACAAAAGTCCTTGAGCTCCCGGAGGATAAGCTCTATTGCAGCATCTACGAGGAGGACGACGAGGCTTTCGAGATCTGGACAAAAGGCGTCGGCGTAGATCCTTCCCACATCAAACGTCTCGGCAAAGCCGACAACTTCTGGGAACACGGTGCAGGCCCCTGCGGCCCTTGCTCGGAGATCTATTACGACAGAGGTGAAAAATACGGCTGCGGCTCTCCCGACTGCGGAGTTGGCTGCGATTGCGACCGCTTTATGGAAGTCTGGAACCTTGTTTTCACCCAGTTTTCCAACGACGGCGAGGGCAACTATTCCAAGCTCGACCGCTGCAATATCGACACGGGCATGGGACTTGAGCGCCTTGCGTGCGTAATGCAGGGGGTCGACAACCTCTTTGAAGTCGATACCGTCCAGAATATCATGAAACACATCATGCAGATCGCCGGCATAAAATACCACGAAGATCCGAAATCCGACGTTTCGCTTCGCGTTATCACCGACCACATCAGGAGCACAACGTTTATGATCGGCGACGGAGTTATGCCCTCCAACGAAGGCAAAGGCTACGTTCTTCGCCGCTTGCTCAGGAGAGCGGCGCGCCACGGCAGGCTCATCGGCATCAACGAGCCGTTCCTGTCCGAAGTCTGCAAGACCGTTATCAAGGAAAACGCTCAGGCTTATCCCAACCTTGTCGAAAAAGCCGATTATATCCGGAAGATCATCAAAGTCGAGGAAGAAAACTTCAACAAGACCATCGATTCCGGCACCCAGCTTCTTGCCGACATGATAGCGAACGCCGACGGCAAAGTTCTCAGCGGAGCCGACGCATTCAAGCTCTCCGATACCTACGGCTTCCCGATCGACCTCACGAGGGAGATCCTCGAGGAAAAAGGCATGAGCGTTGACGAAGAAGCGTTCAATGCGCTCGTGCTTGAGCAGAGAAAACGCTCCAGAGACGCAAGAAAAGACGCCGGCGCAGAAGCCTGGAAAGACGGCGGCCTTGACATGAGCGGAATTGAAAAAACGAATTTCGTCGGATATACCGATTTTGAGACCGACGCAAAGATAATCGCTCTCTACGCCGACAACGAAAGAAAAGAATTCATCGAAAACGGCCAGGAAGCTTCCGTGATACTTGACACAACGAGCTTCTACGCCGAGAGCGGCGGACAGGCGGGCGACAGCGGCGAGATCATTCTGGGCGACACCGTCTTTGAAGTTTCCGACACGATAAAAGTTGCCGACGCAATATTTGTCCACAACGGCTTCCTGCGCGACGGCGAGGGGCTGAAGGTCGGCGACGAGGTAAAAGCCGTCATCGACTCGGAAAAGAGAAAATCGACCATGAGAAACCATACCGCCGCGCACCTTCTTCAGGCGGCTCTCAGACAGGTGCTCGGCAACCACGTCGAGCAGGCGGGACAGTTTGTCAACGAAAAAGAAGTAAGATTTGACTTTACTCACTTCTCCGCGATGAGCGCAGAAGAGATCAAGACGGTTGAAAACATCGTCAACGAGGAGATCCTCAAGTCCGCGCAGGTCACCATGACCGAAATGCCGATCGAAGAAGCCAAAAAGCTTGGCGCAATGGCGCTCTTCGGAGAAAAATACGGCGATATCGTCCGCGTTGTCAAAGCGGGCGACATCTCCGTCGAATTCTGCGGAGGAACTCACGTTTCCAACACTTCAAAGCTCGGCCTTTTCAAGATCCTGAGTGAATCATCAGTAGCTTCCGGCGTCAGAAGGATCGAGGCAGTTACCGGCAAGGGCGTGCTTGAACTGATAGAAAATAACACTGCTGTGCTTTACGGCGTTGCGAAGGCGATGAAGATGGACAACGTCGGCGGAATCGAAAAGAGAGCCGCAAGCCTTATGAACGAAGTAAGGATGAAAGACAAAGAGATCGAAAAGCTTTCCGGCGAGCTTTCCGCGATCAAGGCGGCGAGCATGTCCGACAGTGCCGAAACGGCAGGACAATTCAAGTTTGTCAGTGGCGTTTTTGAAAACGTTCCTTCGGAAGAGCTCAGGACAATGTGCGACAAAGCAAAGCAGTCCGATGAAGCCGTTGTTATGATCGTCGCGAGCAAGAACACCGAAAAACAGACTGTATCCTTTGCGGTCGCCTGTACCCCGTCCGCGGTAAAACTCGGCGCGAACGCCGGCAACATCGTCAGAGAAGCCGCAAAAACCGCCGGCGGAAACGGCGGCGGCAGACCGGATACGGCGATGGCGGGTGGCAAGGACGTCACAAAGACGGACGACGCGATCGCCAAAGCAAAAGAAATAGTTGCATCAATTTAACGGAGGAACAAAATGAACGATTGTTTATTCTGCAAGATCGCCGCGGGCGAAATACCCTCGACAAAAGTCTACGAGGATGAATACGTATACGCTTTCAACGACATCGATCCGAAAGCTCCGACCCACATCCTTTTCATCCCCAAACAGCATATTCAGTCCGCCGCGCATATCGACGGCGACAACAGCTTTATAGTTTCAAAAATATTTGAAGCGATTTCAAAAGTCGCGAAAGACCTTGGGCTTGACGACGGCTTCAGAGTTGTTTCAAACGTTGGCGAAAGTGCCGGACAGACCGTGCCTCATCTCCATTTTCACGTCCTCTCCGGCAGAGATATGACCTGGCCTCCCGGCTGATAAAATGCGGGACGCCGGCGCACTCGTAAAAAGACCGCTGCTGCTTATCGGAGCTGCGTTCTTTGTCGCCGCCTGGGTTTTAACGCAATTCGGTCAGAAATGGTTTGCCGTTGCGTTGATAACGGCGGTATGCGTCTTCGGCTTTGCGGCGGTTTTTGTTCGCAGGATGAGGGCTGTAGTCCTTGTGGTGACTTTTCTGACGGTCGCCGGGGCGTTTTTTAGCTTTGTGAAATGTGAAAACGAGCATTCTTACCTTTTGAAAACTCTCCCCGGTCAGAACAGAACGGTCGTAGGACAGGTTTATGAGAAGCAGGAATCCGACAACGGTACTGTGTGCATTGTCCGCGCGGCGGAAGTTGACGGTATGAAAACCGATTGCAAAATGAGGGTGCAATTCCCTCATATCAGACCGGACAAGCTGGAAAAGTACGTCGAAATGGTTTTCAAAGCAGACGTTTCCGAGCCGAAGGATGATCCCGACAGCTATAAACTGCATCTGAGGTCAGAGGGCGTCAGCGTCTGCGCCGATTGCTCCCAGAAAGAAGTCGCTTACCATAAGGAAGTCAAAAACAGCTTCCTTTACGGATTGGACAGGATAAAGACATATTTTTGCAAAGCCGTCACCGATTTTATCCCTAACGAAAACGGCAAGCTGATCCTCGCCTTCGTTTTCGGCGAGCAAAGCGAGCTTTCGGATAAGACCGCGATCGCTTTTCGCGTCTGCGGTTTATCGCACCTGATGGCGGTGTCTGGACTTCACGTCTATACATGGTCGCACGCTTTGTTCATTTGCCTGATCAGCTTCGTCTCAAAGAGAAAAGCGGCGCTGTCGTCGATTGCCTTTACGCTGTTCTTTGCGGCGCTGACCGGCTTCTCACCCTCCGTGGTCAGGGCGGGAATAATGATGAGCTTCATCTACGCCGGGTATATCTTCCTGAAAGTGTCCGACTCCATGAATTCGCTCGGAGCGGCGCTGCTTGTCATGTGCGCCGCAAACCCGTACATCGTCCACAGCGTCGGATTGCAGCTTTCGTTTTCTGCGGCGTTCGGATTGGCGCTGATGAGCGACAGGATCGCACAAATAAAAGTAGATCAATTCCGGTTTGAGAGGATCGGGAAATTGATCGAGATCATCTGCCGCTCGGCGCTTGTGTGCGCTGTCGCAACGCTGTTTACTCTGCCTGCGACGGTTTTCAGGCTCGGCGGTTTGTCGCTGATGGGCATCGTCGCCAACGTTCTTTGCGTGAGTATCAGCATGTTTGTGATGATCCTCGGAGGCTTCGGCGCAGTGCTCGCGTCTTTGAAATTTACGAGCTTTCTCGGCTTGCCGCTCTTGCTTGCGGCAGGATTTTTGTCGAAGATCATAATTGCCGTCGTGACGTTTTTGGGGCAGTTTGACTTTTTGTACATTAACGTCGATTATCCGCAGGTCAAAGTCTGCGTTGCCGTTTTGGCAGTTGCGGCGGTCATTGTCTTTATTTTTAAGCCCGACTTTTTTAAAAACAAGTATCTTGTTGCGTTCACGGCGTTGAACACCGCGATCGTCAGCGTTATAATCACGAACGCATTTCTTGCGTTGAAAGGGGTGAGTTGAATGGCGGTTTTGACAGAGGCTGAATTCAAGAACTGTCTGAAGGCAGGAAGCTTCTCGAAAGTCTATTTTGTCTACGGCAACGAGCCGTACCTGAAATCCTTCTACATTTCAAAGCTCATGGAAAAAGCGGTCAAGCCCGATTTCTCTACGTTCAACCTGCATATCTTCGACTCCTCCGACGTGGATCTGAAAGAGGTGTCGCAGTGCGTTGAAGCCCTTCCGATGATGGACGAGCGCGTTTGCGTTGTCGTCAAGGATCTTAATTTGTCAAACCTGAACAAACAGCAAAGCGATATGCTCGAACAGATCGTCACCGACGTGCCCGATACGTCGATGATACTGTTCTGGATGCAGAACGTTGAGGTGGAAACGAAGCGCAACGAAAAATGGAAAAAAGTCTTGCAGCTCTTTGAAAAAAACGCAGACGTGCTTGAACTGAACAAGAGGACGTCCTCCCAGCTCGTGAAGATACTTGTCTCGGGCGCAAAAAAACGAGGCAAAAATCTCTCCGACCGCCTTGCGGGGTATTTGATAACACTTGTCGGCGACGACCTTAACGTGCTGCTCAACGAGACGGAAAAGCTCTGCTTTTTCTGCAAGGAAGAGACAGTAACGAAAGAGGATATCGACGCCATCGTTACAAAATCTGTGGAAGCATCCGTTTTCGACCTGGCAAGGCACATCGTCTCTTCCGATTCCGACCGGGCGTTCAGGACGCTGTCTGCGCTGATCGCTTCAAAAACTGACCCAATCAATATTAACGCCGCTCTCATTTCCGCCTACGTCGACATGTACAGGGCAAAGGTGTTCGTCACGTCGGGCTTTCAGGCGACGGAAGCGGCGAAATACTACAACTACAGGAACAAGGAGTTCAGGCTTCGCAACGCTTTGAGGGATGCGTCAAAAGTGGATCTGCGCCATCTCAGAGCGTGTCTTGACGTCCTCGCCGACACGGATATCAAGCTAAAAAGCACGTCCGCAGACAAGAGGATCCTGCTTGAAGAAACTGTGGTGAAGCTTATGCTTGAAAGTAACAATAATGCATTATGATCAGGATAAACGAAATTGTGGTCGTGGAAGGGAAGTACGACAAGATCAGGCTTTCTTCCATCGTTGAAGCGACGATAATCACGACCGAAGGCTTTGGAATATTCAAAAACAAGGAAAAGCAGAAGCTCATCAGGCGACTTGCCGACGAGCGGGGGATACTCGTCCTCACCGACAGCGACAACGCCGGTTTTATGATACGTTCTTTTTTGAAAGGCATTGTCGACAATTCAAAGATCCGCCACGCCTATATACCGGACATCTACGGCAAAGAAAAAAGAAAAACTTCGCCCTCCGCCGAGGGAAAGCTCGGGGTTGAGGGCATGAGCGAGCAGGTTTTGCGAAACTGCCTTGAGCAGGCGGGAGTCGCCTGCGCCGACGGGGAAGTAAAACAGTTGATCACCAAAACAAGGCTGTATGACGACGGCTTTGTGGGCGCAAAGGATTCCTCCCAAAAGCGGAAAAAGCTTCAAAAGAAGCTCGGACTTCCCGAAAACATGAGCGCAAATTTGTTGCTTGAGATGATCAACCTTCTCGTCGATGAGCAACAGTACGAAAGTGTCGTAAAGGAGATCGAAAACGAATGAGAATTGGTCACGGATATGACGTTCACAAGCTAATCGAAAACAGAAAACTGATCCTCGGCGGCGTTGAGATCCCCTATGAAAAAGGGCTTCTCGGCCACTCCGACGCCGACGTTTTGCTCCATGCGATAAGCGACGCCATCCTCGGTGCTGCCGCAAGGGGAGACATCGGGAAGCTCTTCCCCGACACGGACGACAGATACCTCGGAGCCGACAGCCTTGAGATGCTCAAGCAGGTCGTCGCGACTGTAAAAAAAGACGGCTTTTTCGTCTCAAACGTCGATTCGACCGTCATCGCTCAGAGCCCGAAGCTCAGCGGCTATATCGACGATATGCGCAGTAATATCGCCGCCGCCTGCGGGATCGATCTGTCGAGAGTCAGCGTTAAGGCGACGACGGAGGAACGTCTCGGCTTTACGGGCGAGGGTTTGGGGATCGCGGCTCATGCCGTTGTGTTGCTCGAAGAATAGGACAAAGTAAACTTTGCGCGCGCCGTTTCATATTATGTAATCAGAACAATAATGAAACGGGGTGACATTTTGAAAAAATATTATATAAAAGTCGGCTCGGTAACTCATGCCATGAAAGGCAGTCAATTGCTTTCGGCGAACGGTTACAAGGTCGCGTTAAGAAGAAACCTCAAAGCTCACAGCAGCGACGAGGGCTGCGGATATTCGTTATATATCGACTCGAACGTCGAAGAAGCGGTCAGGTTTTTAAAAAGCAGGAATGTCAACGTCATCGGCTACGGCGATGTGAGTGATTACAGATGATCTATCTTGACAACGCTGCAACGACGTACCCGAAGCCTGCAAGGGTGGTCGAGGCTTTCAGGAGATCCGCGCACCTCTACGGCGCAAACCCCGGCAGGGGCGGCTACGAGATGAGCATGAAAACCTCCCTGAAGATCTACTCGGTCAGGAAAAAGCTGGCGGAGCTCTTTAACGCCGACGAGCCCGAAAAAGTGATCTTCACTTCAAACTGTACGGATGCGCTCAATATTGCGATCAGGGGTTTTGCAAAGGATTCGTCCCACGTCCTGACCTCGCGCCTTGAACACAACAGCGTGATGCGCCCGCTTGAACATCTCAAAAAAAGCGGCAGGATCGTCTATGACTGCGCAAGTCCGGGAGAAAATGACGACAAAACTGTGGAGAATTTCAGGGCGTTGCTTTCAAAAAGAACGTCCCTTATCGTTTGCACATACGCTTCAAATGTGTTCGGGGACATCCTGCCCATCAGGCGCATAGGGCTTCTTGCGAAAGAGCACAGCATACCTTTCGTTGTCGACGCGGCTCAGGCGGCGGGGATATTGAATATCGACATGGAAAAGGACAACGTCTCCTGCCTTTGCCTGCCCGGGCATAAGGGGCTGTACGGCCCGATGGGACCAGGGGCGATGATCCTGTGCGGCGACTTTGTGCCAAAGCCGTTGACTTACGGGGGAACGGGGACGTTCTCAAAGCTGCTCGACCAGCCGGAAGAACCGCCGGAATCTTTTGAAAGCGGCACGCTCAACGTGCCCGGAATAATCTCGCTGGGCGAGGGAGTCGAATTTGTCAGATCGGTCGGGATCAAAACGATGCGATACCGTGAAAACCGGCTGATTGAATACCTTTATTCATCCTTGCGCGAGATGGATCAGGTAAAACTTTACAACGAATTTGACGGCAGCCGGCGCGTTCCGGTTTTGTCGTTGAATATCGGCGATCTGCCTTGCGAACAGGTTTCCGATCTCCTCGGCAGGGAAAAGATTGCCGTCAGGGGCGGCTTTCACTGCAACCCAAGCGCGCACAAACACTACGGAACTTACGATTCCGGTACGGTCAGAGTATCGGTTTCACACTTCAACTGTAAAAAAGATATAGATTTTTTGTTAAATTCCATCAAAAAAATTGCGAAAAGACAAATTATATGATACAATATAATCTGTACGGCAGGAAAACGCCATAGATCTAAGCCTTCGAGACTCGGAAAGCCGCTTTCGGTTTCGCGCAGCGACAAAACGGCTCACCGGCGGGCGTTATGATTTAACAGACAAGGATCAATACCTGTTGATCCAAAAAAACGGAAGAAAAACAAGTGAGGGAGAAATATGTCTGAATTTTTCTCAAAACTCATCAACGTATGTCAATCGTTCTCTTTCAAGGATTTCCTTGACATATGTCTTGTTGCGTTTGTAATATACAACTTGATAAAAATGCTCAGGGAGACGAGAGCGTTCCAGCTCATCAAAGGTATATTGATGTTCGGACTCGTGTATATCGTCATCAACATGTTCAACATGCAGGCGAGCACCTACATCGCAAACCTTTTGATCTCAAACCTGATCGTCGTGCTCGTAATCATTTTCCAGCCTGAGCTTCGCCATACGCTCGAGAGCACCGGCAGGAGCTCCCTGGCGAGGATCAAGGACCAGATTGTCAAGCCGAAGAACACCAAAGCCGTCAACGAAAACGTCAAGAGGATGATCGAGTCTTTCACCGTCGCCTGCAGGAAAATGAGCGAGGATAAAGTCGGATCAATCACCGTTTTCGAGAGAACGACGATGCTCGGCGAGGTGATCGCAAACGGCACCATTATCGACGCGTCGCCGACGAGCCAGATGTTCTGCAACATCTTCTATCCCAAAGCGCCTCTCCATGACGGCGCGGCGATCGTGAGGAAAGACAGGATCTATGCCGCGGGATGCATTTTGCCCCTGACCCAGAAAAACAACGACGTCGACAAAAACCTCGGCACACGCCACAGGGCGGCGATCGGAATGAGCGAGCAGAGCGACGCCGTCGTCGTTGTCACTTCGGAAGAAACGGGGATCATCTCCGTGGCATACAAGGGAAGCCTCAAAAGAGAGCTTGACCCGGAAAAAGTCAGCGAGATCCTCACCGCTTATCTTATCGACAACAACGCTATCGAAGAAAAGCCGATTTTCATCAAACTTCTCGACAGGGTGAAAGGAGGCGGAAAACAAGATGAACAGTAACAATTCAGGAAACAATCCGGCAAACAATCCGGCAAACAATCCGGCAAACAAGTCCGCCGACAAATCAGCCAATAAGTCAGGAACAAAGTTCTACAACAAGATATTCTACAACAACAGATATCTTCTTTTGTTTTCCATCGTTCTCGCCGTAATAATCTGGGCTTCCGTCGTCATGGAATTCAGCCCGGAGAGCGAATTTTTGATCAGCGGCGTTCCTGTCACAGTTTCCTCTGAAGGCACCGACGCGGCGGCAACGGGGCTCAAGCCCTTCGGCACGGAGGATCTGACCGTTGACGTTACGATCGCAGGGCCGAGATATTCCACAAAGATCTCCGACATTTCGCCAGAGGATTTTAAAGTCGAAGCGGTCGTCTCGAACGTCACTTCCGTCGGCGAGCATGAGCTGACGCTGAAGTATTCCGTTGCGGACAAGAAGGCGCAGTATTCGATCAAATCCATCTCGAAGCAATCCGTCTGGGTGTATTTTGACAACTATACAAAAGAAAAAGTTCTTCCCATCGAGCTTATGGGCATTCCGCAGGAAAACCTGGCGCAGGACGGACTTTATTGCGAAGGCGTGATCCTTTCGCAAAACAGCGTCACGGTTTCCGGCGCAACAAGCCAGATCAACAGCCTCGGCGACGTTATCTACGCGAGCTTTGACAATTCGGGCATAAATTTCCCGCTCAACAAGACAGTAAACTTCGACGTCAACCTGATTTTGCAGGACGCAAACGGCAAACGTCTCAACTACATCACAATCCTTGACGGGACGGATATAACCTGCTCTATCCCCGTGATGGAGATCAAGGAAGCCCCGACCTCCGTCAGCTTCAAGAACGTTCCGAAAACCTCCGGAAACAATATGCCAAGCAACATTTCCTACATCATTTCGCCCGACGCAGTTCAGGTCGCCGCCGCAAGCGACGTGCTCTCGAGCATGAACACGCTCGATGTCGGCATCATAGATTTCAGGGACATCTCGCCCGGCTCCAACACCTTCACTTTCAAGAGCACGGACATCACGAGCGCGAAGATCGCCGACGACAATGTGACGGAATTCAAGGTCGAGGTTTATGCGTCGAACGTCACGACCGCAAACATGAGCATCCCGATGGATCGCGCGACTTTGAAGAACATCCCCGACGGCTACAGAGCGTCGCTGACGGATGAAAGCTATTGCATCTCTAACGCCGCCTTTGTGGGCCCGTCGGCAACGCTCGAAAAGCTCTCTCCCTCCGACATCACGGTGACGGTCAACGTGGATTCCGCCTCCCTGATCAAGGAAGGCAAGATAGAAGCCCCCGCAACGATCATGATAAACCAGAACGGCGTCTGGTCTTACGGAGAATACACTGTTTCCGTCAATCTTGAAAAGATCTGATGGTTTTTGCTAAAGCTGAGTACAGGTTTTGGTACTTGGCTTTAGCTTTTTTACATTTCAGGGTGTAAAATGCTGTCGAATGTGATAAAATCATTCCGATGAACATTTCGAGGTAGTTTTATGTTGAATTTTATTTACGGCACTGCCGGAAGCGGAAAGACGACAAAAGTTAATAATCTCATATCTACTCTGGTGAAATCGGGCGGCAAGCAGGTCGTCTATGTTGTGCCGGAGCAGTTTTCTTTTACGAGCGAGCGAAAAATGTTGGAGCTTCTCGGGCCTGTTGACTGCAACAAGGTTGAAATAGTAATGAGTTTCACCCATCTTGCCGACAGCGTTTTCAAGCTCTACGGCGCAAATCATCTCCCGTCGCTGGACAAAAGTTCAAAAAGCATCCTCATGAGCCTTGCCATCGACAGCGTTTCGGACAGGCTTGAGATCTATTCAAACAAGGCCCAGTATTTCACTTTTATAGAGGAGATGTCGAGCCTTTCGACCGATCTGCGGCGCGCAGAATGCGACCTTCGGGCGATCGAAGAGGCGAGCGCAAAAATCGGCGATGACCTTCTCAAAAAGAAGCTGTCGGACATATCTCTTATTCTGGAGGCGTATTACGGGTTCCTTGAAGGAAGCTACTATGATCCCGACGACATGCTGACGATCCTATCGAAGGTTTTGAATGAATACCCGTTTTTTGAAAACAAGACCGTTTTCATCGACGGGTTTACGGGCTTCACCGAGCAGGAATACAGAATAATCGAAAAAATGCTTGAACGCGCGGACGACGTGTTTGTTTGCGTCTGCGCAGACAAGCTCTACTCCGACGAGGACGACAGGCTTGGGCTTTTTACTCCGTCCTACAAGACGCTCAGAAAGCTCATGTCGATCGCTTCAAAAAACAACGTGCGCATCTCCGCCGGGGAGGAGATCGTCTCCGAAAACTTCAAATCCCCGGAAATAGAATTTTTGGCGGACAACTTTTTGCAAAACAGCAGCAAGACCTTTGACGGCTGCGAAAACGTTTGGATCATTTCTTCAAAGAACAAAATAGAGGAATGCGACTACGTTGCCAGCGAAGTCAAAAGGCTCCTGAAAAACGGATACAGGTGCAGGGAGATCGCAATCGTTTCAAGAGACCGCGCGGGCTATGAAGACTACATGAAGACGGCTCTCGCAAAATGCGATGTTCCCGTGTTCTTTGACAGACGTTCGCCCGTCATCCGTCAGCCGCTTTGCGCATTCATCAGATACGCCGTGTCAATTGCGTCAAAGGGCAAAAGCAACGACAATATTTTCGGCTATCTCAAGACCGGCCTTACAGGGCTCGGTCAGGAGGAGATCGCATCCCTTGAAAACTATGTTCTCATGTGGAATATACGCCCGTCGGGCTGGGAAAGGCCTTTCACCGAAAGCCCTTACGGTTTTACGGACTTGGAACGTTGTGACGCGCAGGAAAAGCTTGACGCTCTCAACGAGATACGCAAAACCGTCGTCAGACCGCTGAGCAAATTTATCGGCGCGCTGAAAGACCGCGTCGATGGAAAGACTTTTTCAAAAAGCGTTTACGACCTGCTTTGCGACGTGAATGCGCAGGAGAATCTGAAAAACATCGCTCTGGCATTTGAAAACAGCGGGGACGGCGAAACGGCTCTCCTGCAGCAGCGTGTCTGGGACTGCGTTATGGGTGTGCTCAACGATATTGCGGTGATTATCGGCGAAAACAAGAAATCGGTCGAAGAATACGAGACGGTGATGAATATCGCCCTCTCGGCGCAGGACCTCGGGAACCTTCCCCAGGGGCTTGACGAAGTGATCGTCGGCGACGTTTTGCAGACGAGGATGGATTCGCCGAAGGTCGTCTTTGTCCTCGGAGTCAACGAAGACGTTTTTCCGACCTATCAGCGCTCGGGCACCGCATTTTCCGACAGGGAAAAGGATCTGCTGAAAAAGGCGGGCATCGATGTCGCCGAAACGATAGAGGAGCAGTATTGCGAAGAAAGGTTCCTGGGCTACAGGATATTCTGCTCCCCCCGGGACAGGCTTTATGTTTCCTATTCGGAATATTCATTGGATTCGACCGAGATCCAGCCTTCGGAATTTATCCGGGAGATAACCGCGCTTTTCCCTGACGTGAAAGCGATAAGACCGGGCGAGAGCGACAAAACCGTCTTCGTCGAAAGCGAGGGCACGGCGTTCAGGCTGCTTACAAAAAAATGGCATGACAACGACGAGCTGGCGTCATCTCTGCGTGAAGTTTTTGCGCACAGGGATAGCTATTCGGGGATAATGGAATGCCTTGAAAACATGACCGAGGTCAAAAACAAGAAGATAAAGTCAAAGCAAACGGCGGACAGGCTTTTTGGAAATGTGATGTACGAATCCCCCTCAAAGGTCGAGACGTTCCACAAATGCCGTTTCCAATACTTCTGCCGCTACGGGATCAAGGCAAACAAGCTCGAAAAATCAGTCATAGACCCCCGCGCACGCGGAAACGTTATTCACTATTGCCTTGAAAACCTTATAAAGAATTACGGCATAGGAAGGCTCTGCCAAATGGACGAGGGCCAGCTTGTTCAGGCGGTGAGAGAAGTGCTTTCAACTTATGCGGACGAATTCATGGGTGGGATGGAAACGAAATCCGAGAGATTCAGGCAGCTGTATTCCTCTTTCGAAAAAACCGTCTTCAGGCTGATCAAAAGGCTTGCGGACGAATTTTCCGAATGCGAATTCAAACCGGTCGATTTTGAGCTTGCGATCGATCTTGACGGCTCGATAAAGCCGTATGAGCTTTTGTGCTCCGACGGCACTGTGATCTCGCTTCGCGGCAAGGTGGACAGAGTTGACAGCTGTATCATCGACGGCAAAAACTATATCCGCGTTGTCGACTACAAAACCGGCAAAAAGAATTTCGTGCTCTCCGACGTTTTTTACGGCTTGAATATGCAGATGCTCGTGTATCTTTTCAGTATCTGGGAGAACGGAGAGGAAAGGTACGGCGACGTTATGCCGGCGGGAGTGCTTTATATGCCGTCGGGCGACGTTACCGTCACCGCCGACAGGAACAATGACGATGACGAGATCAGATCGCTCAGGAACAAAAAAGCAAAGATGAAGGGCGTTGTCCTCAGCAACACGCAGGTGATCGAAAAAATGGGCGAAAGATTCATCAGTGCAAGGATCAGCTCTTCAACAAATTCCCCGACCGGCGACGTTCTGACGCTCGGCCAGCTGAAAAACCTGAAAAAGGTCATCGACGAAAGACTTGTCGACATGGCGCTCGAGCTTCACGAAGGAAACATCGAGGCTTTGCCCATCGAGGGCGAAGAATACAAAGATATCTGCGAGCACTGCGACTACCGTGACGTATGCCTTATCGAGGATCACGACGAGAGAAAGCCGATAATGAAGACGGCTTTCTCCGAGACGGCTGAACTTTTGAATGCAACCGAGGAGGACGAAAATGGCTGACGTAACATGGACTGCCGACCAGCAGAAAGCTATAGTTTCCAAAGACGGCTGTGTCCTTGTCTCTGCGGCCGCAGGTTCGGGCAAGACCGCCGTCCTTGTTGAGAGGGTTATAAGGATCCTCACGGACGAAGAAAACCCCTGCGGCGCGGACGAGATACTGATCGTCACTTTTACAAACGCCGCCGCCTCGCAGATGAAAGATAAGATCGTCAAAAAGCTTGCCGATCTCATCAGGAGCAACCCCACCGACAAATACCTTCAAAAGCAGAAGATGCTTCTCGCCGGCGCAAAGATCTGCACCATCGACAGCTTCTGCAACGACATCATCAAATCTAACTATCACAAAACCGGAATATCGCGCTCAAGCCGTTTCATGGACAGCTCCGAAAAGAACAGCATGATGCACGACGTCTATGAGGATACGGTCGAGGATTATTACGAAAAAGACGATCCCGTTTTCAGGGAGCTGATCGGGCTTTACACCTCCTCCGGCAACGATCGGGAGTTCAAGGATAAAATGCTCATGCTCTTTGAATTCTCGCAGGCTTACCCGTTCCCGGACGAGTGGATCTCCGGCATCAGCGAAGAATTCAGGAAGAATTTTGAAAAAATGCTCTCTGTCGTCGTGAAAGAAGCCGAAGAGACGTTCCTCTATTACAGCCGGCTGACAGAAGCGATGCTTGATACGATCGGCGAAGATGAAACTGCGCTTGAGTGCTACGGCGATTCGATAAGAGACGACAACGTATTTTTTAAAAACGCATACCTTAAAGCGACAAGATGCGAAAGCGGCGAAGATTACGATGAGCTGATGAATTTTGTCCTGAACCATAAATTCCCAAAGATCGGAACAAAGCCGAGAAACTATGACAGCGCCGCCATGGATTCCGCCAGAACGCTTCGTTCGGAATATGCGTCCGCGCAGTCGAGGGAAAAGCTCAAAAAGCTGTTTTGCTCAACAAGCGAGGAAAACAAAAAAGACGTCGAACAGCTTTACCCTTACATGAAAGCGGCGTCGGAATTTCTCAAATGCTTTTGCGAAAACTATGCCGCAAGAAAAAGCGAGAACAACTGCGTCGACTTTTCGGATATCCTTCATGCGGCGATCGGCATTCTGACTTATAAGGACGAAAACAACGTCGTCTGCCGGACGGACGTTGCAAAGCAGTATGCCGAAAAATTCAAATATATCCTTGTCGACGAATATCAGGACACCAACTATGCGCAGGATCTGCTGTTTGACGCCGTTTCGAGGAATGGCGAAAACCTGTTTTTTGTCGGGGATGTAAAGCAGAGCATCTACAGCTTCCGACAGGCGATCCCTCAACTTTTCATCGAAAAGAGGATGAGATACCACGACAGCGTCGACGAGGGTTATCCCGCTAACATTTATCTCGGAAAAAATTTCCGCAGCAGAAAAGGCATTACCGATTGGGTCAACCATGTTTTCTCGCAGATCATGACGACCGAATCGTGCGGGATCGACTACCGCCGCAGCGAAATGCTCGTCTGCGGAGCCGATTACCCGGAAAAAGATACGAGCGATGTCGAAATAGACGTTTTGAAGATCGAGAACATGGAAGGCAGTACGGCGGCAGAAAAAGAAGCGGAGTTCATAGCCGGCAGAGTTGAACAGCTGCTTTTTTCAAAGGAAAAAATCACCGACAAAAACGGCGAAAGGGAGATACAGCCCGGCGACGTCTGCGTTCTCCTGCGCGCGGTCAAATCCAATGGCGGAGTTTATGCAAAAGCTCTGGAAAACAGGGGCATAGCCTGCAGCTTTGATTCCAACGAAAGCCTTTTCGAGACGGCGGAGATCAGGACGATGCTATCGCTCTTGAAAACGATAAACAACCCCCTCGACGACATCGCGGTGATGGGCGTGATGATGAGCCCGATATTCTCGTTTTCCGCGGACGAGATATCGAACGTTCGCCTTGACGGCGGCAGGAGAGAAAGCATCTACAAGTGCGTGAAAGTCTGTGCCGTGAAAGGCGATGAAAAATGCATCGAGTTTCTCAACAAAATCGATTCCTACAGGCTGTGGTCATCCGTTATGAGCGTCGACGAGCTGATAGGACGGTTGATAGAGGAAACGGGATATGAAAGCATTGTCCTTTCCATGAGCGACGGCGAAGCGAGAAGGAACGATCTGTACATGTTCAGGGACTACGCTAAGACCGTTTTGCAAAACACTATGCTCGGATTGTCGGCGTTTTTGCGTCTGATTGAGAAAATCCGCGTCAACGGCTCGGACATAGCTCCGTCGCCGAGGTCGCTTGCGGAAAACAACGCAGTGAAGATCATGTCCGTTCACAAAAGCAAGGGGCTTGAATTCCCGGTTTGTATTATCGCAGGCTGTTCTTCCAAGCTCAATTTTTCCGATTGCAACTCCTCGATGATCGTGGACGTTGAATATGGCGTCGGACTTGTCGGCAGGGACGTCGACAGAGGGATAAAATATGAGACCGTCAACCATCTTGCGCTCAAATGCGTCAAAAAACGCAGGATGATCGAGGAAGAGATGCGCGTTTTGTACGTTGCGCTCACGAGGGCGAAGGAAAAGCTAATCATGTGCATCCGGGGTGATGATCTCGGCGGCGTCTTGAAGAAAAACTACCTTAGCCTTTTCGGCGAAGGCTATTCTTCGTTTGAAGCGTTGAGAGCTGTAAAATATTCCGATTGGCTGCTCACCTGCGCCTTAAAGCACCCCTGCGCAAAAGAATTGCGAAAAGAGATCGGTGTTTCCCCGGCGGTCATTCAGGGAGATTTTCCGATCGACGTTAACGTTGTGACAAGCGTTGAGGAGTTTGATTGCGACGGAAGCGGCGGCGAAAGACAGCCGTATTGTCGGGAAACGGTTGAAATGCTCAAAGAAAAGATGGATTATACATATCCTTACGCCGCAGTCAATTCCTTTGCGTCGAAAATGGGCGCTTCCGACGGCAAGGAAAAGATGAACACGGAGTTTTTCGCTTCTTCAAGGCCTGCGTTCCTCGACAAAGAGGGGCTTACTCCGGCGCAGAGAGGCACGGCAATGCACTTGTTCATGCAGCACTGCGATTACTACGCCGCAAAAGCCGACCTCGAAAAAGAGATCGAAAACGTTAAGGGGAAAAACTTCCTCAATGATCTCCAGGCCTCCTCGCTGGACAGAAAAAAACTGCGCGGATTCTTTTCTTCCCCGCTCGCTCAAAGGATGTTTTCGTCCGACGGGATCTACCGCGAGAAAAAGTTTTTGATCAACATGACGCCCGAAGACCTCGGGCTCGACGTTCCGGATGAGGCGAAAGATGAGAAGATCCTCGTTCAGGGTATTGTCGACTGCGCTTTTGAGGAAAACGGGGAGATCGTTGTCGTCGATTACAAGACCGACAGGGTTTCTTCCCCCGATGAACTGAAGCAGAGATATTTTAACCAGCTTTCGATCTACAGGAAAGCCGTCGAGGAATGCTTTGGCATGAAGGTCGCCGGCACGGTGATATATTCGTTCCATCTGTCGCAGGAAATTTCGCTTTTTGATTGATTTTGCTTTTGGTTTGTGAGATAATATTATTATAACAACACACATTTCGGGCGGTGAGTGCTATGAAAAAACTAACAGGATTGTTGATATGCCTTTTGATCGTTCTTGAAAACGTCTCTGTTTTCGCGCTGGGCGATCATGTTTCGGAAAAACTATATACTCTGGTTTTCGGCGAAGCTTCCCCGTCGGGTTACAGCGACTGCAATTGGGTCGACGAAAACGGCAACGAGGTGTCTTTTGAAAGCGGTGAAAATGACGGCGGCAAAACTTTCAGGAAAAACGTATTCCTCCCGGAAAGGTACAACGGTGCCGAAAAAGGCGTTGTCACCGGGGTGAAAGACCAGGGCACAACAGGTTGCTGCTGGGCGTTTTCCGTGGTTTCGGCGGCAGAAAGCAATCTTCTGAAAAAATCCGAAGATCCGTCGCAGGAGCTTGAAAACATCGACTTGTCGGAAGCCCATCACGTCTGGTTTACCCACAACAGCCTTGCCGACGATCCGAGTGATCCGACGAGCGGCGACGGAGTCTGCGTTGCCGACCCATATCACAACGGAGGCAACTGGCTTCGCTCAACTTTTTCGCTGGCAAGGGGCAGCGGATTTGCGCTTGAAAGCGACTATCCCTTCAGCGAAAACAACGTCGGCGCAATGGGCAACTACGAGGAGTCCGAAAGGTACGACAGCGTTTATCGTCTGACGGAGTCTTACACTATCCCGAAGGACAACATTCAGACAATAAAAGAAAAAATCATGGAAAACGGCTCCGTTACAGCGGCGTTTTACATGTCAGGTTCGTTTTTGACGAGGACTTTCGGCAACTATTGCTACTACTGCCCGGACGAGAACGGAACCAACCATCAGATAACGGTCGTCGGCTGGGACGACAACTATGACGTCGCCAACTTCACAAAAAGCACCCCCGATTCAAAAGGCGCATGGATAGTCAAGAACAGTTACGGCGGATCATGGGGCAACGAGGGCTATTTCTACCTGTCTTACTCTGACAAATCGATTGACAATTTCCACGCGCTCGAAGTCGAAGACAGCGAAAAATTTGAAAAAGTTTATCAGTACGACGGCTACGGCTACGGTCAGACGATGTCGGGAATGTTGAGCGGTGAAGCCATTAAAACGGCGTCCTTCGCCAATGTATTCACCGCCGACGAGGAAGAAGTGATCGACAGAGTTTCTTTCTACGTCGCAAATCCGACCGCGGACTACACTGTCGAAATTTACAAAGGCCTTCCCGACAACTATGCAACGCCGGTCAACAACGCAACCTGCGCTCTTTCGCAAAGCGGATCGGTGAACTTCAGCGGATACTATACGGTCGACCTGGACGAACAGGTCAGGGTAAAAAGCGGAGAGATTTTTTCGGCTGTCGTAACGCTCACTTCCGACGACGGCGCGCTCATCCCCGTCGAGGGTCAGTCGGGCTTGAACGACGGATCGTACAACAGGTATTACAGCTCGTCCGAGGGACAAAGCTACTACAGATTCGGTACCTCGTCGTGGAACGATTCTTCTTCAAAAGGTTATAATAACGTCTGCGTCAAGGCGTTTGCATCCACCCCCGATACATATGAGATCGCGAACGCCGAGGAGCTTGTCGGATTCTCGAACAACGTAAACAGCGGCAAAACCTTCAAGGGCAAAACCGTGATTCTCACTTCGGATATAGACATGTCGGGCATCGCCTTTGCTCCGATAGGAACGCAGGACAACTTCTTCGACGGCACTTTCGACGGCAACGGACATGTGATACGCAACCTTAACGTCACGGCTGGCGACAACGCCGGACTTTTCGGCGTCACAGGATCGAACAGCCTGATAAAACTCATCGGGCTTGAGAACGTGAGCGTCGGCGGCAAAAATAACGTCGGCGGTCTGATAGGACTTTCAAACAGCAAGAAGGTCTACAACTGCTATTGCTCGGGCGAAGTCACGGGCGAAGAAAACGTCGGCGGCTTGATTGGCTTTAATTCTTCCGCCGCAACGGACAATTGCTTTTGCGTGGCGAACGTTTGTGCAACGTCGAATTTCGGCGCATTCGCGGGAGCCGGCAATTTGAATTACACGAACTGCTATGCGATCGACGGGATCCCGCCTTTGGGAAGCAGTGCAGGGGTTGAAGCAATAACTTCTCTGACAGCGCAACAGTTTGCGGACGGATATGCCGCATACGTTCTGGAGAGCGCAAACGTTGTCTGGACAAAAGGGAAAAACCATCCGGTGTTCTCAAAGGACGAGGGCGATGAGGTCTTCCGTGCGTCCGTTTACGTCGTTACGAATACCGACCTTGTATACGTCTATCTTACCGGACGTGAAGAGCTGAAAGCGCTGATGGAAGAAAAGTATCCGGGCTATTCCTGTACTCTCTATACGGACCGCACCTGCAACAATGAATTCACCGGCAACGTCACGTTCAACCGGGCTCTGTTTGCAAAAATCGAGGAGATAAAGCTCGAGCTTGCCGATGGCTCAGATCTTAGGATCAAGGACGGCATGATAACCGGAATAGGGCAGGGAACCTCAGTTTCGGAGCTTGTGGCGCAGTTTAAAAACGAAAACGTGTTCGTCAGGGATATTGAAGGCCGTGAGCTTTCCGGAGACGACGTTGTTTCAACAGGCTTTACGGTTTGCGCAAAAAACAGCGCCGGCAGCGCTGTCGCCGAAATTACTGCGGTCGTTCGCGGCGACCTCGATTCCGACGGATACGTCGACGCTTTTGACCTGTCGCTGCTTTATTCGGCTGTAAATTTTGAAACGGATCTTGGGGACAACACGGCTTTCTTCAAAGCGGGCGACCTGAACGACGACGGAACGATCGACGCATTTGATTCGGCTGCGCTTGCGCCTGTTGTCAACTTTGAAAGCGAATTATAACGCCGCGGCGTTGCCGATTAAGCGGCTTGACATAGCTTTGCAATAATTATATAATAGCCGTTGATCCGCTTAACGAAAGGGAAAACATATGAAACAGGTAACCGATTTAAAGACGATACAATCCATAGTGATGAAAGTTTTCGGGCTTTTTGACGAATTCTGCCGCGAAAAGAATATCGAATACTATGCCGCTTACGGCACGCTCATCGGCGCGGTCCGGGAACACGGGATGATACCCTGGGACGACGACATCGACGTCTGGATAAAAAGGGAAGAATACCAAAAGCTTGTGAAGGATTTTCCCGAATGGGGAAAGCAACGCGGCGTGTATCTGCTCAGCTGTGACACCAACGATAAATATAACAGAGTTTATTCCAAAATCTGCATGGAACATACGCTCGTTGAAACGCTTGACCGCAAGAACGACTACGACGAGGGGATCTTCATAGATGTGTTCGTCATCGAAGGCTCTCCCAAAAACCCGATCGTCCGCTATTTCCACGAGAAAAGGCTTCAGGTGCTCAGGAACGTCGTAACTCTTGCGGCGTACGGCGGGGACAAAATGCCCGGTGCTTCCAAAAAAGCGAAGGTTTACGGCTTTCTTTCCGGTTTTGTCAAATGGGTGGATCAGCATAAGATCTCAAAAAAGACGGAAGACATCATGGCGAAATACCCCTGCGAAGGCTCGGACGTCCTCCTGATCAACAGGGGCCAGAAAAAGGGCAGATATTACAGAATGCCCGCCGAATGGTTTAAAGAAGCGACCTACGTCAAATATGACGACACCCAAATGAGCATACCCAACGGGTACGACGGCGCGCTGAAGATGATTTTCGGCGACTACATGACTCCTCCGCCGGAGGACAAGCGACAGCCCGCTCATAAGATGGACTATTATATTGACGAAGACTATATTGATCTTTGATCTGCTGCAAAAAACTGCGAAGTAAGAAGGTAGGATCCGAAAATGAATATTGTTATTGTCGGCGCCGGAAAGGCCGGTCTTAACCTTGTAAGACACCTTTCGATGGAAGAACATAATATCACCGTTATCGACAAAGATCCAAAGCTCATCGAGTATGCGGTAAACAACTACGACGTTCTGGGCATCTGCGGCAACGGAGCAAACTTTGAGCTGCAGAAGGAAGCCGGAGTTGAAAAAGCAAGGCTCCTCATCGCCGCAACCTCGTCCGACGAAGTGAATGTTATGTGTTGCATGATCGCCAAAAAAGTCGGCGCACGCCACACTATCGCCAGGGTGAGGAATCCCGAATACTCCAAGCAGCTCCATTTTCTCAAGGAGGAGCTGGGGCTGAGCATGGCTGTAAACCCGGAGCTTGAAGCTTCAAACGAGATTTCGAGGATCCTGCGTTTCCCGTCGGCTATAAAGATCGACGCATTTTCAAAGGGCAGGGTAGAGCTTGCCGAAATAAGGATAAAAGAGAACAACCCGCTGATCGGAAAACCCGTTTCCGACATCTATGACGAATACAAGGTCGAAATACTCGTTTGCGCCGTCAGAAGAAAGGACGAAGTGTTCATCCCCAGCGGAGATTTCGTGATCGAAAAGGACGACAAGATCTCCATCACCGCTTCGAGGAAGCATCTTTCCTCGTTCATGAAACAGCTGGGAATGTATGAGCACAGCGCAAAGAACACCATGATAATCGGCGGCGGAAGAATAGGCTATTACCTCGCAAGCCAGCTCATCGAGCTTGGATTTCGCGTAAAGATAATCGAGATCGACCATGACAGATGCCTTGAATTGAGCCGTCTGCTCCCGAAGGCGGAGATAATCTGCGCCGACGGCACCGACAAAGAGGTGCTGCTTGAAAACGGCGTTGAACAGCAAGACAGCGTCGTCTGCCTTGCGCAAATCGACGAGGAGAACATTATCACTTCGCTTTACGTCTCGTCGCTCGGCGTCAAGAAGACCGTGACGAAGGTCAACAGAGTTTCCGACGAAGTCCTGTCGAGCATCGGCGTCGAAAGCGTTATCTCGCCGAAAAACCTTGCCGCAAACAGGATAGTCCGTTATATCCGCGCCCTTTCCAACAGCGACGGCAGCGGCGTCAAGACGATGTATGAGCTCGTCGACGGCAAAGTTGAGGCGCTTGAATTCCAGATCGATTCCGAAAAAGAATACACGTCTGTCATGTTCAAGGATCTTCCGATCAAGGACAATATCCTCATCTGCTGCCTCATCAGGCACAACAAGCTCGTCTTCCCGCGAGGCGACGACACCATGGAAGTCGGCGACACCGTCATAGTGCTGACGAACGGCCAGATGAAGATGACTTCGCTGAGCGATATCTTTAAATAAAGGAAATACAGTATGAATTATCGAGTTGTGTTTCACACCGTCGGGCAGATCCTGAAGGTTGAATCGATTTTGCTTTTGCTCCCGCTGGCGATCGCGATCGTGAAGGAAGAGAACACAGTCTTCGCCTTTTGCGTCACGATCGTGATAACGGCGGCGCTGGCGGCGGCGTTTACGCTCCTGCCGGTGCGTAAGAAGCAGACTTTTGCGAGAGAAGGTCTGCTGATAGTTGCTTTTTCATGGATAATAATGTCGATCATCGGAGCGCTCCCGATGTACCTCGGAACTCACGCAAGAAGCTACCTGGATTGCCTTTTTGAAACCGTTTCGGGCTTCACCACCACGGGCGCATCCGTCGTCGACAACGTTGAGATATTGCCCAAAAGCATAAACTTCTGGCGTTGCTTCACCCATTGGATAGGCGGCATGGGAATACTTGTTTTTGTCCTTGCGCTGGTCTCGGGCAACGACAACAACTCCATGCATATCCTCAAAGCGGAGGTCCCCGGCCCGATCACGGGAAAACTCGTTGCGAAGACGAAAGTCAATTCCAGGATACTTTATGCGATATACATCGTTCTCACGCTAATTGAAGCGCTGCTGCTGAAGCTGGGTGGCAATTCGCTTTTTGACAGCGTCACCATCGCTTTTTCGACCGCCGGCACAGGAGGATTTTGCTCGTACAATGCGAGCATAGGCGCATACCACAGCCTTTACACGGAGATCGTGTGCATTGTTTTCATGCTTTTGTTCAGCCTTAACTTCAACATTTTCTATCTCATAGTCGTCAGGCAGACAAAACGCGCTCTGAAAAGCGAGGAACTGCGGACGTTTTTTGCAATAGTATTTTTGAGCTTCCTCGTCATCGTTTTCAACATCAGGCGCCTTTATCCAACTTTCGGCGAATCTTCGAGGAACGCTCTTTTCTGGATCTCCTCGATCATTTCAACAACCGGCTTCACGACCGTTGACGTCAACGAATGGCCGAAGCTGTCGCAGCATATCCTGCTTGCGCTGATGTTCTTCGGCGGATGCGCAGGCTCCACCGCGGGCGGGTTGAAGATCTCGAGGGTGATCATTATCGCCAAAAACGCCAAGCGATCGCTCAAAAAAATCATCTATCCCTCGTCCGTCACCACCGTCAAGGTCGACGGCGAATCGCTCTCGGATGAAACCGTCTACGGCGTTACGACTTTCGTGACGATTTACCTGATGATCTTTATTGCGTCCTTCCTGATAGTCAGCGCCGACGGCAACGACCTGACGAAGTCGTTTTCCGCTGTCGCAAGCTGTATCAACAACGTCGGACCCACGCTCGGAGGATTAACGACTTTCAGCTCATATTCTCCGCTGTCGAAGGTGGTATTTATTCTCGATATGCTTATCGGTAGGCTGGAGATTTATCCGATTATCGTCCTGTTTCTGTTCTCGACCTGGAAAAAGCCCATCAGGCATTGATAACGAGCATAATTACAAGTAAGATTTTGCGCTCCCTGTCCTTCCCGGACGGGGAGATTTTTCTTTTCGGGCAAAATATTTTCCGTCAAATCCGCCGCCGTTTTTTTCAAAAAAACAGACCGCTGATCCATAGATCCGTAAACTGCCGGCAGCGAACAAATATTGGGTGATTATTTACCTAAAAATTAGTTTTTTTGTTGCATTTTTTATTGACAATGCAACAATCATGTGATATAGTATTAGTGGGTATAAGTATCTAATTCGTTAAATTGGAGGTAATAGCTATGACGAAAAAGAGAAGTAGAATTTTGAGCATTCTTCTCGCTGTAGCTCTTCTCATGTCGGCGTTTCCTGTTGTGTTGCCGGCTATGACAGCTGCTGCCGAAGAAGAAGCCCAATCATATTTGGCAAGCCCCGACCCCGGCGTATCCGTAACCTGTTCGGAGACCACCTGGATCTCAGCCGGAGAGGGCTCCGGCTCGCCCGGATCGGCGATCGTTGCCGCAACTCCTTCGGGAATCGTCGCCAAGGCAGGAAACTCGTATTACGGCGAGACCGCGTCCATGACGGCGATCACGGCAAGATTCATCAACGAGCCGAGCACCGTTCCGCAGATCTCCTGCACGAGCGGCGGTAAGAACGTCGTTTTCACAACTCCTGCGGTCACGGATTACGGAGAAACAGGAAAGCAGTACGTCTGGACTATAGTCAACGGTACTGCAACGGGGGATATCCTCGAGTTCTCCATCACCTATCCGTTCAATGACAAGAACTATGTCAACAAGGCGTATTCCTATGTCAGAGAGGCTGCTCAGCCTTCCGGTATTTACATCGGACGTACCGCCAAGACCTGCGACGGTCTTGCGAGCATCGACCTGAGCGATCCTTTGGCTGCGTATCTCGCCCTTCAGGGACTCAACATGGATGAGATCCAGAACTATTTGAGAGACAGCAAAAAGTATGCTCTTGATTTCACATCCGTGTTCCTTGGAAACAATACGTTCTATTCTGTTCCGACCTTCACCGAGAACGATTGGGAGCTTTGCAGGATGAGCTATAATATCGGAAGCAAGGGTATCGGAAGGACGACCGATGAAAACTACCACCTTGTAGGTTCGTTTAAAAATCTCACGTCGGCCGGTACGTCTATCACGCACGGATTCGCTACTAACGACTATGTTGTTCCGCGCGCCGACGTTTACGTTGATACTTCCGTTACTTCAAACCTTTCCCAGCTGAACCTCAAGGTTGCGACAAACAACATCGTTTCCGGCTTGATCGGCGACTACGGTCTGAACAAGGGCGCACAGCAGATCAGCGTCGACTGCGGAGGCCTCAGCTCTTCATCGAGCGGTAATGCCTACTTCCCCTGGAACGGATATGTGCAGCTCCAGGGCGGCGGCTGGGTTGATTCTCAAAGCGAGAGGATCGACTACATCACCCAGTCCGGTGTTCCCGCTGACGGAAGCAGCTATACAATTACCACACAGTCCCTGTGCTTTGCAGAGAACAGCTCCATCAAGATCCTGGTCGGAGGACAGATCGGAGTTACTATCCATACTTTCGACAAAGGCGATTTGAGAGACACTGTAAATAACATACTTGCAGGAACTTTGTACGAAAACGACAACGATCCGACGAACGTATTCAACTGCATGAACAAGGGTGTTAACCCTCAGCAGTGGCAGTTCAAGAACGGCTGGAGAGATTACAACCTGGCGATGAGAGACGCTATGGGCGTTCTTCTCAATCCGCGCACAACTCAGGATCAGATCAACGCTGCCTGCACTGCTTTGGTCAATGCATACGATGCCCTCCAATTCAAAAAAGCGGATTATTCAGTATACAACGAATACAAAGATCTTGCCGACGAGGCAATAGCTCAGGAAACGTCCTTCTATCAGCAGTACGGTGAGCACTGGTTCTACGAGGCAGATTATGCGGCTCTCACAGATGCTCTTGACGCAGTCAACGAAAGCTGCCACATCCTCTACCAGCCTCAGGTTGATCTGTGGACCGATGCTTTGATCGCGGCTTATGACGCGCTTCGCGTCCTTCCCGCCGACTACACCTCGCTCAATGCGGCGGTTGAAAGGGCTAACGGATATCTCAGCCAGACCCTTGATGACGGCTCTTCGATCTACGTCAACACGACTGACCTTGCGACGGCAGTCGCCGCTGTAAGATATGACCTGACGAAAGCCGATCAGGATACCATCGCTCAGTACGAAAAGAATATCAACGACGCTATCGCAAGCCTTACCTTAAGACCTGCCGATTACACCCAGATCAACATCCTCAAGGCGGAGGCCGATAGCCTTAAGAGGTCGAATTACACGAACTACAACACGGTAATTGCCGTTTTGAAGAACGTCAACAAGCACTCAAACCTCAAGATCACCCAGCAGGATATTGTTGACGCCGACGCCGCCGCTCTTCGCGCAGCGATCGACGGACTTATTCCGAAGGGCGCAGATTTGACCGAGCTTGAAGCACTTCTTGCCCGGGCGGCAGCCCTCAACAGCGCTTACTATCAGAACGAGGGAGCCGATTCCTACGCCGAAGTTCTCAGGGTTGTCAATAAGATAAACAATTCGAACTATTCAACGTTCGACATCTTCCAGCAGTCTAAAATCGACGGATATGTCAGCGAACTTGACGCCGCCCTTGACGCTCTTGTGATGGACAGCGCCGACTTCACAGCCGTTGACGCTGCTATAGCCAATTGGCAGAACATGTCCGATTCATACAAGAGAGATAATATGACGGCGGAGAGCATCAGCGCTGTCGACACGATCATTGAATCGATCATCAACGACAAACCATATTACAAGGCCGACCGTCAGAATGAAGTCGACGGATGGGCTCAGCGCATCAACAACGCTATCAACAACGTTCAGTTTAAGACAGCCGACTACACAAGAGTTGAAGCCGCTATACAAAGAGCTAATGCACTTGATGAAACCTACTATGCCGACTTCTCCGGCGTGCAGAATGCTATCAACTCGGTCAACTGGAACCTCATCCCCGCAGAACAGGCTACCGTTGACGCATACGCCAATGCGATTTATGATGCCATCGATCAGCTTGTTCCCGGACCGGCTGACTATTCGAGAGTTAACGCTTCGATCGCAAGATTTGAAGCTCTCAACAAGAACTACTACACACGTCAGTCCGTTCAGGCTGTTGAAGAAGTCATCAACTCCGTTAACTGGGATCTCAACAAGGAAAGGCAGGCGGACGTTGTAACATATGCTTATGAGATCAACGAAGCTATCCTTAACCTCGTTGAAGCCGATGCGGATTACACACTGCTTCGCAGAGCTATCGTTTCGATCCCGTCCGATCTTGACATCTATTACACTCAGGAATCGATCGACGTCCTCAATTCGGCGGTCAACTCGGTTGATTGGACTCTTAAAGCCAGAAACCAGGCGACCGTCGACGGTTACGTTGAGGCGATAAATCAGGCCGTTAACGACCTTGAATATCTTCCCGGCGACTACAGCGAAGTTGATGCCGCGATAGCCACCGGACGTCAGATGATAAGAGACGGCGTTCTCCAGACAAACGGCGACTACTATGAAGTCAGCGCTCAGAGCGCGGCGGACTTCGAAGCGTTTGTTGCCGGCATCGACAGAAGCTACAACATTATTCAGACAGCGGAGATCCACGCGCTTGCAGAAGCGGTTGTCGCGAAATATGCATCGTTCACGTTTGCCGAATCCATCAACCATGCGAGGATCAGCGTAACGACCGACAAGAACATAACATATCCCGGCGACGTTGTCACCGTGACAGTTAGCATGAAGACCGATTATCCGGCGGCAGCCAGCGCCATCCCGGTCCTCTACAATTCGGCTTACTATGACATCGTAGGAAGCGGCTCGGCGGCTTACACGTTCGGCGATAACGCCTATATCAACGGCTCGACCGTAGGCGGCAACACGAACAGCCCCGACAAGGGTTATCCCGCTTCTTATTCGAGCAGTGACAAGGCAGCCTGGAACTATGCTTACATCACTGTAGCTCCCTCGTCCGATAAGGGCGGCGAAGCTGTAACGCTTGATCCCGAACTCGTTATTGCGTCGTTCCGGCTCAAGGTCAAGGAAACCCTTACGGTCGGAAACGATCCGCTTTCCTCAAGGATCTGGGTCGACTCGGCATTCCTCAAGACAGCCGACAACAAGGGCGGAAAGCTCTATGTCGGACGTTATACAACGGGCAACGTTGACACCAACATCATCCCGTTCGGTCAGACGGTTGACGTTGCGGGCGCAACCAACACAGTCATGATCTACGACGAAAATGCTCCTGCGATCTTCACAGCGCTTAACGCTGCTCTTGCAAGGCAGACCGCTTTTGATACAAGCTTCTACACGGATGAATCCTATGAGGTTTATGCAGATGCACTTGCGGCAGGCCAGGCGATAGTTGCGAACGCTGCGAACTACACCATCAAAGAGCAGGCGGCCGTTGACGCAGCTGTTGCGGATATCGATGCGGCGTTCGACGCTCTTGTGCTTAAAGATTCCGACACATCTGCGCTCGAAGCGGCTCTCCTTCTCACTCCACAATACACCGAGAATGAGTACACCGAAGCCAGCTACCTTGCATACACCAACGCCGTTGCGGCGGCACAGTCGATTCTCGCCGAAGGCGGTTTGACGATCGCCGACAACGAAAGGATCAACGCTGCGGCTCAGGCGATAGTGGACGCAATTGACGGACTCACCCTCAAAGATTGCTCTTACCTGGATGACCTGTTCGTGATCAGCGAAATATTCCCAATGTTCGACGATGAAGAAGAATATGACGCTGCTGCGCTTGACGCATACTATGAAGCATACGATGCGTGCGATGCATTCCTCAACGAAGACAAGACGATCCTTGACGACGACGAGGCGCTCGGACTCATCAACAGCTTCTACAGCGCGTATGTAGCTCTTGAAAAATCGGCTCTTTCAAAGACGATCGATAATTGCTCTCTTGAATACGACCCGAGCTGCTACACGCAAGCATCTTACGGCGCTTATGTGTTGGCTTACAACGCAGCCGCAGACCTTCTTCTTTCGATCGCAACAAAGGACGATATAGCTCCGATCCAGGATTGTGTACAGACTCTTAAAACAAGATATGCGGCTCTCGAGATCAATCCCTTCGAGTATGAAGATGAAGTTTGGGCGGCTCTCGACCTCTTCCCGCAGGACGAGGATCACACTGTAGCCGAATCCCTTGACGCATACTACGAAGCATACGACGCTCTCGACCTGTTCGCGAGCGAAAAGAGCGGAAGCTGGACTGCGCTTGACAACGAAGAGGCTCATGAACTCATCAACGCTCTCGTTTATGCATATGAAAATCTCGTGATCGAAGGCGCTGACGTGAGCAACCTTCTCATCGCCCTCAACAATGCTCCGGAATATGATTCGCAGATGTATACAACCGAATCCTACAGCGCATATGCACAGGCTGTTGAAGCCGGCAGAGCTTTGACAGGCGTAACGTATGACAGGCAGGACGACGTTGATACTGCAACTCAGGCGATCATCGATGCGTTTGAAGCTCTTGAGCTCAAACCGTTCAGCAAGCTCAACGACGTCAACGAAGCTCTTGAAGCTCAGCCGACTCTTGCGCAGAATAAGTATATTGCAGACTATTGGACAGCATACGCTCAGGCGCGCGCTGACCTCGAAGCGATCGTTGCAGGCGCTGATTCGCTCACCGTAGTCGATGACCAGGATGCGGTTGAAAAGATCGCAGTCTTCAACGCCGCTCTTGCAGACCTTGAAGAACTCGGTATTATTCCGGAATTCGTGATCAATTCCGATGCAGTAACGATTGAAAACGGTTTCGTGTTCGGCCTTGAGGATATCGCTTCCGAGGACGATCTTACGGCGATCTTCGGTTCGATCGGAAACGTTGACGTGGTCGTGACGCCCGTCGAAAACGGTTACGGCACGGGAACCGTCATCAGCCTTGTCAACAAGACCACCTCTGAGGTCGTTGACAGCCTGACGGTAGTCATCAGCGGCGACGCAAACGGCGACGGATTCGTTGACTCCTTCGACGTAGCCATCATCACAGAACTTGTAAACAACTTTGAAGATCCTGCAGATGATGCGACAATGCTCGCGCTCGACGTATTCGCTGACGGATGGCTCGACTCGATCGACCTTGCTTACGTTCTTTACATGGCGAACTACGAATTGTCATAAGGCGCAAAACAGCAAAAGCGATCCCTGAAAAGGATGCATAGGATTTGAAACAGCATCTTCTTTTCAGATATTGCCGATAAACAACATGATGCCGATCGTACTTTGGTGCGGTCGGCATTTCTCACAAGATCACAAAAACAGCTCGGAATCAATGACAGCTTTCGGGCTGTGTTCTGAAAAAGATGTGTTTTTACCATTTAATGCCAGCCTTTGGCTGTTGACAAATCAACCGTTTTGTTGTAGAATTATGGACAAAGAAATATTTATTTGACAAAGGAGAGATTATTATGCTCGATTTCATGAAACAGTATTTCCCGAAGCTTCTGGCTTTCGTGGTGGCAATTCTGATCTTTATTCAGGTGCTCCCGTCCGACTACGACCCGTTCAATGGCAGCGGAACATCCGTTTCGACCGTATCCGACAACCCCTTGTTCTGGTCAAAGGAACAGGTTGTGGATTATTACAAAAAGGCTGCCGCCGCTACAGACGGAAAAAGTGTGCAGACTATATCTGTAATTGAGCTTCCCTCGACCCTCAACTCATTTAAACTGGTGATCAACAGCGCGCTTGCCGCCGCTTCCATTTCGACCAACGGTATCACGGGCGGATACCAGAACCTCACAGCGTCTGATTTGACTTCCGCCAGAGCTTTCAAACTCGGCAATTATATTTACGTTAACCTTTCGCCCAAGGATCAGACCGACGGTATATACGGCAAGAAAAAAGAGGGAACTGTCGGCCACGTTGTTGACGTGCTCGACGGCGTTGCCACAGCTGTTCAGGCGATAGGACTTCCTGCGGAATACCCCGAGGGAAGCGTAAAGCTTGACTACAAGAAAGCTTATGCAAAGAACGTGAAGATCAACGCGCAGACCGGCAAGATCGAAAGCGGCGAATGGGGATACAATCTCTATGTTTCCGTCAACGGAGCAAAGCTCTCCAAAGTAACTCTCAAAGATATCAACGCCTCTTTTGCTTATAAAGTAAAATATCCGGCATAACTTATTCCCGATTGTTGTAAAAAACTGCTCTGCCGAAAAAGCAGAGCAGTTATCTTTGACTTTAGCCAATAATTATATGCACCCCAAAAGTTATATTTCTTTGGGGTGCATATATGTGCATATAATTATAAAAAACAATAAATTATTATTCACAATCTTTTTTGAAGACAAGTACATCTTCAACATCACATTGCAGAATATTGCAAAGATCATTAAGAGTTACTGTGCTTATTGGTCGATTATGTTTTAATCTATCAATGAGACTACGGCTGATTCCATAATCATTGATTAATCTATAGGTTGAAATACCCTTTTCTTTAATAGTTTTATAAAACGGTTCATACGAAATCACCTTATCACCTCTAGTTTAAATCATAATTTATACTCTCCTGCTTGACAATACTCTACAAATAGAGTATAATAATGCTCGACAAATAGAGTATATTGTTTTTGATTGAGGAATGTGACTTGCGTTAATGAAAGGGATGGTGAAAGATGGTGGTAGTTTTAGATTCAAAGTACAAATAAACAGCTATTGTTTTATTTAATGTTTATCTCACGTTAAGATAGTATTCGTTAATCAAAGAAAGGAGTAAAAATGAAAGATAAAATAAAAGGAACGTTTGGGAAAATAATATCGTTTATCAAGGATCATCCAAAAACTTTTTTTATTTCATTATTAGTTATTGTATCGATTGTTTGTGGATATTGGTCAAATGCAGATGACTCTTCAAGTAAATATAGTGGACCATATAGAAACAGTGGAGAATCACAAAATGACTATGAAAAGAGAATAAATGACGAATTAGCAAAAAAAGTTAAAAATATCATTGAATACGAAAAAAGTCTTGAATGAAATTAACCTAATAAAAGAATTTCACTTTCCTTAATCTTTCCTTATAACGATTCAAAACCCTAAAGTTGTAAATGAAAAAACGGGAATAAGGCAAACGCCTTATTCCCGTTTTATGAGAAGTCTGAATGTTAAAAAGACTATATTAGAATTATTAAGTGTATCGAGACTCAACTACTCTGTTTTTGCGAGTGTTTAATAATAAGTGTTGCTTAGTACATTCCGCCGCCCTGAGCCATTGCGGCAGCAGCTGCTGCGTCGCCTGCGGGGTCGGGGATGTCTGTGACGAGAGATTCGGTCGTCAGCACCATCGCCGCAACTGAAGCGGCATTCTGGAGCGCACTTCTCGTAACTTTCGTCGGATCAAGGATTCCGGAAGCCGCCATATCAACGTATTCGCTCTTGGAAAAGTCGAAACCGTAGCCGAGTTTGCCGGAAGATTTGATCTGGTTGACGATGACGGAGCCTTCGAGACCTGCGTTCGCGGCAATCTGACGAACAGGTTCTTCGATCGCTTTGAGGACGATGTTTATGCCTGTTTTTTCGTCTGCGTCTTCAACGCCGCCGAGCAGTTTTTCGATGTTGGGGATGGAGTTGATAAGCGCAACGCCGCCGCCTGCGACACAGCCTTCTTCAACGGCTGCTTTCGTTGCCGCAAGAGCGTCTTCGATACGAAGCTTCTTCTCCTTCATCTCTGTTTCCGTTGCCGCGCCGACTCTGATAACGGCTACGCCGCCGACGAGTTTTGCAAGCCTCTCCTGAAGCTTTTCTCTGTCGAAATCGGAGGTAGTCGTTTCGATCTGCGAACGGATCTGACCGATCCTTGCTTTGATCGCTTCCTTGTCGCCGAAACCGTCGACGATGGTAGTGTTCTCCTTTGTGATCTTGACTTGTTTTGCTCTGCCGAGCTGTTCAAGCTGTGTTTCCTTGAGTTCAAGACCGAGTTCTTCGGTGATAACTTCGCCGCCCGTCAGGATGGCGATGTCCTGAAGCATTTCTTTTCTTCTGTCGCCGAATCCGGGCGCTTTGACCGCAACGCAGGTGAAAGTTCCGCGCAGTTTGTTGACGAGGATCGTCGAAAGCGCTTCGCCTTCAAGGTCTTCCGCCACGATGACGAGCTTTTTGCCTGCCTGGAGGATCTGCTCGAGCAGGGGAAGGATCTCCTGGATGTTGGAGATCTTCTTGTCGGTAATGAGGATGTATGCGTCGTCGATAACGGCTTCCATTTTGTCGGTGTCGGTGACCATGTAGGGGGAAATGTATCCTCTGTCAAACTGCATTCCCTTTACAACGTCGCTGTCCGTGACCGCGACTTTTGATTCCTCAACGGTGATAACGCCGTCGGCGGTAACTTTTTCCATCGCTTCGGCAATGATCCTGCCCATTTCCGCGTCTGCGGAGGAGATCGTTGCGATCATGGCGATATCATTAGTGCTCGTGACGGGTTTTGAATGCTCTTTGAGAGCTTCGATCGCCGCGTCAACAGCTTTCTGGATACCTCTTTTGACAACCATCGGGTTTGCGCCTGCGGCAACGTTCTTCATGCCTTCTCTGATGAGAGCCTGCGCGAGCAGAGTTGCGGTGGTCGTGCCGTCGCCGGCGACGTCATTTGTTTTTGTTGCAACTTCTTTAACAAGCTGCGCGCCCATGTTCTCAAAAGGATCGTCAAGCTCGATCTCTTTTGCGATCGTAACGCCGTCGTTTGTGATGAGCGGAGCGCCGTATTTTTTGTCGAGAACAACGTTCCTGCCCTTGGGGCCGAGCGTAATTTTCACTGTATCGCTGAGTTTGTCAATACCGTTCTGAAGAGCTTTTCTCGCTTCTTCTCCGTAAATGATCTGTTTTGCCATAAATAAGACCTCCCCGGTTATTCAACGATCGCAAGAATATCGTTCTGACGTACGATCGTAAATTCTTCTTTGTTGAGTTTGACCTCAGTGCCGGCGTATTTGCTTGCGATAACTTTGTCGCCGACCTTGACGTACATTTCGACTTCGTTTCCGTCGACGATCCCGCCGGGTCCGACGGCAACTACTTCGGCGATCTGGGGCTTTTCCTGCGCAGAAGCCGCAAGGATAATACCGCTCCCGGTCGTTTCTTCAACTTCAACCGCTTTAAGAACAACGCGGTCTGCAAGTGGTTTTACAGTCATGATATATAGCCTCCTAAAAATATGATAAACATGATGTTAGCACTCTCCTCTCCTGAGTGCCAATTATTATTTTAGTACATTTTCCAAAAAAATCAAGTCTTTTTTTCAATGTTAACGATAAATTCATAAATTTCCCTTTTTCGCCGCCGTCATCAGACAAATCACAAGGAAATGACAGCCTTAAGTGACAAAAACTTACAAAGATGTTATAGAAAAAAGAACAATTTATGTTTCTTTATTAAAAAATGACGAAAATTGTTGCAATTATCGGAAAAAACCTTTAAAATGATAGCAAGAGGTGATTATATGAAGAAAACGGTAAAGATTATTTCATTCATCATGGCGGTTTGGATGTTCTGCATTTTTTCGCTGGGAGCGGTTGCCGAAGTTGTTTCAAAAGGGATCGACGTTTCTTACTGGCAGTCTTACCATCAGGGAGAATACAGCGCGATCGACTTTGAAAAAGTCAAGGCGGACGGCAATCAGTTTGTCATCATCCGTATCGGCACGTCGTACAGCATAGACTCGACCTTTGAAAAGAATTACGCCGATGCAAAGGCGGCGGGCCTTGACGTTGGATTCTATTTCTATACATATGCACAAACGGTTGAGGAATCACAGAAAGACGCCGAAAAGGTTGTCGGCTGGATCGGAGACAAACAGTTTGAATACCCGATCTATTTTGACATTGAAGACATTTCCCTTGAATATTTGAGCAAGGAAGAAAAGACCGCAATTTGCGAAACGTTTCTTGAATATGTTTCAAGTCGGGGATTCCTCGCCGGATTATACTGCAATCCCACTTGGTTAAACAACCATCTTGACAGCGACAAGCTCATGGAAAAATATGAGCTCTGGCTTGCCCACTGGTCGAACTCCGGAGAACCGGACGTTGACAAGAGCGCAGAGTGCAGGGTCTGGCAGTACACTTCAAAAGGAACTGTTGAAGGCATAGTCGGCAACGTCGATATGGACGTGTCGTATTTCGATTATCCGAAGCACGTTAAAGAAAACGGTCTCAACAACTATCCCATGGACGCAGAGGGAACCATTTTCAGCGCGCAGATGAAGATCCTGAAGAAGATCTTCAAGCTCATCATGGAAGCCATAAAGATCCTCATGAGCCTTTTCGGATGATCCTGAGGTTCTGATCGGACAATGAAAAGTTTCAGGAAGATTACTTCGTTCCTGCTTGCTTTTGCCGCAGTGTTCATGTGCCTGACGCTTGGCGCCTGCGGCGACTCCGGAACACACTCGTTTCCTGCGAAAGGAGTGGATCTGTCGAGCTGGCAGAAGGAAGTCGATTTTTCAAAGCTGAAGGATCAGGGAATAAGCTTTGTGATCCTGCGCGCAGGCACCTCGAAAGGGCAGGACAAAAAGTTTGAAAAATACTATCGCGAGGCGAAAAGCGCCGGTCTGGACATCGGATGCTATTTTTACACTTATGCTCTCAACAACGCTTCCGCCGAGCAGGACGCGCAAATGCTCCTGAAATGGCTCAGGAAGAAAAAGCTCAGCTACCCCGTATATCTCGACGTTGAAGACGACAGCATTCTTTCTGTTTCTTTAGCTCAAAGAACGGGGATCTGCGAAAGATTCCGGGAAAGCCTTGAGGAGGAAAAATACCTTGTCGGGCTCTATGCAAACGAGAACTGGATCGCGCACCATCTCGACATGAGCGCTCTGGGCGGCAAATACGAGATGTGGATGGCGAAATGGACTGCGTCCGGGAAAGACGACGCCGACATGTCCGGCTCCTGCCGGATTTGGCAATACACCGACAGCGGAAAAGTTGAAGGCGTTTCCACGGCTGTCGACCTTAACGTCTGTTATTTCGATTATCCCGGCTACATTCGCAGCAAAGGCTTGAACAACTATCCCGAAAAGACTTCAGATGTGACCGAAGCGTTGAAGATCGGAGAAATATGGAACGCTCCGCAACAGTCGGACTCATTATTCATGACTTCACCGACGGAGGACGGTGCGCTGATCGGGACAATAGAAAAAAACAGCGAAGTCTGCGTTCTTGAAAAAGAGAACGTCGGCGGGGCTCTTTGGGGCAGGATCGTCTTTAAGGGCGTGAAAGGCTGGATGAGTCTTGAAAATGCGCATCCGATTTCAAAAGCGAGCGTATTTTTGCTGTCGGGCAGCTCCTGCAGCATTGACGAAGGAAGCAAACGCGTGTTCGGCTTGAACGGCTCCGTTGATAATATGCTCTCAAACGTATTCGCAAGCAATCTGGGCATCAGGTTCGAGAACAAAGGCGAGGATAAAAAGCTCGGTTTTGTTTACGACGGATATACTTTGGAAGAATTTGTGCTTTCTTAAACAAATTGATCGGCCTGTGTGCGGGAAACCGCGGCGGGCCGATTTTGTTAATTGTTAATAAAATGATAAACTTTCAAAAATCACTTGAAAGAAAAATCCAAATATAGTATAATTTACAGTAAGATAGGGGTGTAGCGTATGGCACTTAGATTCAACAGCAAGTATTCTCAACGCTTTATCAATACAGAAGAACTCGAAAAGATCGCATCCGAGGTAAAGGTGGCTCACGACAAGCTCGTCTCAAAAAGCGGCGAGGGCAGCGACTTCCTCGGCTGGCTGGATCTGCCCGTTGACTATGACAAAAAAGAATTTGATCTCATAAAAGACTCAGCCGCAAAAATCAAAAAAGATTCCGACGTTCTCGTAGTCATCGGCATCGGCGGATCGTACCTCGGCGCAAGGGCGGTAATTGAGTTTTGTAAGTCCGAAAAATACAACCTCTTGACAAAAGATTGCCCGCAGATCTTCTTTGCCGGCAACTCAATCAGCCCCACTGCGCTGAAAGAGATTTACGATCTTTGCAAGAACAGGGATTTTTCCGTCAACGTGATCTCCAAATCGGGCACTACGACCGAGCCCGCGATCGCTTTCAGGATATTCAAGGAACTGCTTGAGAAAAAGTACGGCAAGATCGAAGCGTCCAAGAGGATCTATGTCACGACCGATAAATCAAAGGGAACGCTCAAATCACTCAGCGACCGCGAGGGATATAGGACTTTCGTCGTCCCGGACGACGTCGGCGGAAGGTATTCCGTCCTTACGGCAGTCGGTCTTTTGCCGATCGCCGTTGCGGGCATCGACATCGACCGCCTTATGCAGGGCGCAAGCGACGCGAGAGAAAAATACAGCGTATGCGATATAGAAAAGAACGATTGTTATAAATACGCCGCGATGAGAAACCTTCTTTACCGCAGCGGCAAGAAGATCGAAATGCTCGTTTCCTACGAGCCGTCGTTCGCACTGATGAACGAGTGGTTCAAGCAGCTTTTCGGCGAGAGCGAGGGCAAGGATAACAAGGGAATTTTTCCGTCCTCGGCGATTTTCTCGACAGACCTCCACTCCATGGGGCAGTATATCCAGCAGGGCGAGAGGATCCTTTTCGAGACCGTTGTCGTCTTTGACAACGTGAAGAAGGACGTTATAATCGAGGAAGACCCGGAGGACCTTGACGGGCTCAACTTCCTCGCCGGCAAACCGCTTTCCTTCGTCAACCGCAAAGCTTTTGAGGGCACGGTGCTCGCCCACAGCGACGGCGACGTTCCGAATTTTGTCATCGGGCTTGAGAAGATGGACGAATACAACTGCGGCGAGCTGATCTACTTCTTCGAAAAAGCCTGCGCGATCTCGGGCTATCTGCTCGGAGTGAATCCGTTCAACCAGCCCGGAGTTGAAAGCTACAAGAAGAATATGTTTGCCCTTCTCGGAAAACCGGGATATGAGGAGCAGAAGGCTGAACTTGAAAAGAGGCTCAGCGAATAAAAATTTGAGCAGTACAAATTATGGACGGAGTTTCGTTCATATTTGATATATAACCAAAGGAGATTTATTATGATTTCATTGATCATCGGACGCAAAGGCTCCGGCAAAACCAAAAAGCTTATTGAAATGACAAACTCGGCAGTAGAGACCTCCGACGGACACGTTATCTGCATCGAGCAGGGCATACAGCTGAGAACAAATATTAACTACCGCGCAAGACTTATCGACTCCAACGAATACAAAATCAGCGGATACGAAAGCTTCTTCGGATTCCTGACGGGCGTTGCGGCGGGAGATAACGACATCACCGATATGTTCGTTGACGCCACGCTTCGCATCGGCGGAAGAGACTACGACAAACTCAGCAAATTCCTGCGCGAGATCAGCGATCTTGAAGCCCTCAAAGGCATCAGCATCGTCTTCACTGTCTCTGCCGACGAGGAAGAGCTTCCCAAAGAAATCTTTGATTTTTGCAAGAAACTCTGATTTTTTTAATTTTGTTATTGACAAAACACGATATTCTATATATAATATCTTTTGCACAATAGCTGAGGTGAATTATGTTTATTGAGTTGGAACCGATTTTCAACAATCTCGGCGAGGAACTTTCCTTTGAATATGAGTTGGATTTGTCAGAATGCGAATACGGCGGTGTTTTTCCATTCAAGGCTCCCGTAATGGTAAAGGGAGTTGTTAAAAACACGGCGGGTATCGTCGAGATGAATGCCAACGTGAAAGTTTTCTACGACGGTTTTTGCGACCGTTGCGCCGAAAGCGTAAAGAGGGAATTTGATTTTGACTTTTCCCATACGCTTGTTTCATCGCTCAATAACGAGGAAAATGACGAACTGATGTTAATCGAGGACATGCGTTTTGAACTTGATTCTCTGATTACAGAAGATGTTTTTCTTTCGCTACCAACGAAAATTCTCTGCAGTGATGATTGTAAGGGCCTTTGCTCCCGGTGCGGCGCGAACCTCAACCTTGGGGCTTGCGGGTGCAGGAAGGAGATTGACCCCCGTCTTGCGGCTTTGAAAGAGCTGCTGGAAAAATAATGAAAAAAATTACAATTTTTATAGGAGGAACCGAAAATGGCAGTACCGAAAAGAAGAGTTTCTAAAGCAAGAAGAGATAAAAGACGTTCCAGCGTATGGAAGCTGAAAGCACCTGAACTCGTAAAGTGCCCGTCCTGCGGCGAATATATGCAGCCCCATAAGGTTTGCAAATCCTGCGGAAAGTATAACGGCAGAGAAGTCATTAAGGTTGAAGATTAACCGGTTTTTCAGGGTAGAGAACGTGATTCTCTACCCTTTATTATTCAACGGGGAACTGCTCGCTTCCTGCTGAATAAAAGAATTTAAAACGTCCGCCGATTTTGCCCTTCGGTCAAAGTCGACGGCGGGATAGAAAGCGGTATTCTGCGCCGTATACGCTGTGCCGCAGCCCCTTTGTTTAAATCTATTCTCGGGAGGTGAAGGGATTATGTCTGTTAAGATTACCGGAGTTATAAAAGGCTCAAAGGCTTACAAAAAGCAGATACATCCCGGCGACGTTCTCCTGAAGATCAACGATAAACAAATCAACGACGTCCTCGATTACCAGTTTTACTGCGCCGAGAAGAAGATCAGGCTGACTCTCGAAAACGAAAAGGGGAAAATCTATCGCAAAACCGTCCGAAAGGAACAGTACGAGGATTTGGGACTTGAATTCGAAACGTACCTGATGGACAAAAAACAGCACTGCAAGAACAAGTGTATCTTTTGCTTCATCGACCAGCTCCCCAAGGGGATGCGCGACACGCTGTATTTCAAGGACGACGACGCAAGGCTGTCGTTTCTTTTCGGAAACTACATAACTCTTACGAATATCGACCGCCATGACGTTGACAGGATCATCGAAATGCATATCAGCCCGGTCAACATCTCCGTTCACACGATGAATCCCGAGCTTCGTGTTGAGATGATGAAGAACCCGAATGCGGGCGAAAACCTGAAATACATCGAGGAGATAGCCGCCGCGGGGCTGGACATCAACGCCCAGCTTGTCCTCTGCCCGGGGATCAACGACGGCGACGAGCTGAGGTACAGCATCGAAAAGCTGATGAGCTACTACCCTGCCATCCAAAGCATAGCCGCCGTTCCCGTCGGGATAACGAAATACAGGGACGGCCTTTGCAATCTCAATGCTTACGATGAAAAAACCGCAGGCGAGACGATAGATATTATCGAGGAGTATTCCTCGTTCTACCTTGAGCATATCGGCAGGAGGGTCGTGTATGCTGCCGATGAGTTTTACCTCAAAGCGGGGAGACCTTTGCCGGACGCGGAATTCTATGAGGACTTTGCGCAAATCGAAAACGGCGTCGGAATGTGGGCGGATATGAAAAGCCAGATTGAGCTTGCGCTCGAAACCCCCTATGAAAACGTCGGAAAGAGGAAAGTTTACATTGCAACAGGCTTTGCGGCTTACGGCTTGATGCAGTATATCAAAGAAAAAGTCAGCGAGAAATATCCCCAGGTGGATATTGAAATAATCAGGATCAAAAACGATTTCTTCGGCAGCTCCATCACTGTGTCCGGCTTGATCACGGGGGAAGATCTGCTGAAGAATCTTGAAAACGTTGAAGAGGGCAGCGACGTCCTGATCTCTTCAAATATGCTTCGCAGCGAGGGCGATATGTTCCTTGACAGCATAACGCTTGACGAGGCGAGAGAAAAATCAAAGCTGAACATTATCCCGAACGACCAGAACGGAGAAGAATTTCTGAGGAATATCCTCGGAATAAAGGAGTGAGAAAATTGTCAAGACCTATAGTTGCCGTTGTCGGCAGACCGAACGTAGGAAAATCCACCCTTTTCAACAAACTTTGCGGAAAACGCTTTTCCATCGTGGACGACACACCCGGCGTGACAAGAGACAGGATCTACGGCGACTGCAATTGGCAGAATTACGATTTTCTTCTCGTCGACACGGGCGGCATCGAGCCGCATTCCGACGACGTGATTTTGAAACAGATGAAAAGGCAGGCTCAGCTCGCTATCGAGAGTGCCGACGTGATAGTGCTCGTGACCGACATGAGATCCGGCGTCGTCGCGACGGATCAGGAGGTCGCCGCCATGCTCCAAAAGAGCGGAAAACCGATCGTGCTCTGCGTCAACAAGTGCGATACGATAGGTGAACTGCCGCCGGATTTCTACGAATTCTACAATCTCGGCTTGGGCGATCCCATCGCCGTTTCGGCTGTCCACGGCCACGGAACGGGCGATCTGCTTGAAGAAGTGGTAAAGCATTTCCCGCAGCCGGAAGAGGATGAGTTTGAAAGCGATTATACTTACGTCGCCGTCATCGGAAAGCCGAACGTCGGAAAATCTTCGCTCGTCAACGAGATCGCGGGCGAGGAGAGGGCGATAGTTTCCAACATCGCAGGAACGACGAGGGACGCCACCGATACAAGGATAGAAAACGAATACGGAAAGTTTGTTTTTATCGACACCGCAGGGCTTCGCAGAAAGAGCAAGGTCGTTGACAACATTGAAAGATACAGCGTCCTCAGGGCGAAGATGGCTGTCGAGCGCGCGCAGGTCTGCGTTATCATGATCGACGCGCTTGAAGGCTTCACCGAGCAGGATTCCAAAGTCGCAGGCATAGCTCACGAGATGGGCAAAGCGTGCATCATTGCCGTCAACAAATGGGATGCCGTTGAAAAAGACGGCGCAACCATGACAAAATACCGCCAGAAGCTGATGAACGATTTTTCGTTCATGTCCTACGCCCCGATAATCTTCATTTCTGCAAAAACAGGCCAGAGGATAGACAGACTTTTTGAGCTGATAAAATTTGTCGACACGCAGAATGCGATGAGGATCTCGACCGGAAAACTCAACGACGTTCTTGCCGACGCCACGGCGAGAGTCCAGCCGCCTTCGGACAAGGGCAAAAGGCTGAAGATCTACTACATGACCCAGGCCTCCACAAGGCCGCCGACATTCGTCTGCTTTGTCAACAAGAAAGATCTTTTTCACTACAGCTACCAGCGCTATCTTGACAACCAGATCAGGGAGATCTTCGGGCTCGAGGGCACGCCGACAAGATTCATCATCCGTGAAAGAGATGAAAGAAAGTAAAACGCTTTTCATTGCCGGAAAACTTGCCGAGGATCACGGCGAAAACAGCTTTGATTATCGGCACCTTTAAAGCTTGAGCGCAAACAAAAGCTCTCACCTCTGTACTTTCAAACGGGTACAGAGGTTTTTGCTTTCAAAGCCTTGACAAAACAAGCAGAAAATGGGATAATAAAACGATATTGTAAAAATACATTTCGGAGGTTTATCTATGGCAAAAGAATTGGCAAAACAATATGATCCGAAAAACGTTGAGGACCGAACTTATCAGTTCTGGCTCGATAAAAAATATTTTCATGCCCAAAAAGCTGAGGGCAAAAAGCCCTATACCATCGTTATACCCCCACCGAACATCACGGGTCAGCTTCACATGGGACACGCTCTTGACAACACTCTGCAGGATATTCTTATTCGCTTCCGCAGGATGCAGGGGCGCGATACGCTCTGGCTGCCCGGCACCGACCACGCTTCAATCGCGACAGAAGCGAAGATAGTCGAAGCCATGAAAGCCGAAGGCCTCACGAAAGAAATGCTCGGCAGGGAAAAATTCCTCGAAAGAGCATGGGACTGGAAGGCAAAGTACGGCGGCAGGATCATCGAACAGCTCAAGAAGATGGGCTCGTCCTGCGACTGGGATCGCGAGAGATTTACCCTCGACGAGGGCTGCAGCAAGGCCGTAAACGAAGTTTTTGTCAACCTTTACAACAAAGACCTCATCTACAGGGGCGAGAGGATCATCAACTGGTGCCCCAACTGCCTTACTTCCATCTCCGACGCGGAAGTTGAATATGAGGATCAGGCGGGCCATTTCTGGCATCTTCGCTATAAGCTCAAAGACAGCGACGAATACCTTGAGCTCGCCACCACAAGGCCTGAAACGCTCCTGGGCGACACGGCTGTTGCCGTCAACCCGAACGATGAGAGATACAGCAAATTCGTCGGCAAAAAAGTGATTCTTCCCATCGTCGGACGCGAGATCCCCGTTGTTGCGGACGATTACGTTGACGTCGAGTTCGGCACGGGCGTTGTTAAAATCACCCCCGCCCACGACCCGAACGACTTTGAAGTCGGCTTGAGGCATAATCTTGAAGTCATCAACGTCATGACTCCCGACGCAAAGATTACGGACGATTACCCGAAATATGCCGGCATGGATAGATATGAGGCGAGAAAAGCCATCGTAAAAGACCTCGAAGCAGAAGGCGCGCTCGTCAGAATAGAGGACTACAGCCACAACGTCGGCACCTGCTACCGCTGCGGCACAACGGTCGAGCCGAGGGTTTCAAAGCAGTGGTTTGTAAAAATGAAACCGCTTGCGATCCCCGCCATCGAAGCCGTTGAAAAAGGCGAGACGAAGTTTGTCCCGAAACGATTTGAAAAAGTTTATTTCCACTGGCTTGAAAACATCCGCGATTGGTGCATCTCGCGTCAGCTCTGGTGGGGACACAGGATCCCTGCGTGGTACTGCGACGATTGCGGCCATATCACCGTTTCAAAGGAAAGCGTCTGCAAATGCGAAAAATGCGGCAGCGAAAAGGTCGTTCAGGATCCCGATACGCTCGACACATGGTTCTCTTCCGCCCTCTGGCCCTTCTCAACGCTCGGCTGGCCGGAAAAAACGGAGGATTTTGAAAACTACTATCCCACGAACACTCTCGTAACCGGCTACGATATCATCCCGTTCTGGGTAATGAGGATGATGTTCTCCGGCATCGAGCATACGGGCAAAGTTCCGTTCGACACTGTTTTGATCCACGGCCTTGTCCGCGACGCCCTGGGAAGGAAGATGTCCAAGTCTCTGGGCAACGGTATCGATCCGCTTGAAATTATTGATAAATACGGCGCCGACGCTCTGCGCTTTACTCTCGCTACGGGCAACAGTCCCGGAAACGATATGCGTTTCTCCGACGATAAAGTTGAAGCGAGCCGTAACTTTGCCAACAAGATCTGGAACGCCGCAAGGTTTATCCTCATGAATCTTTCCGAGGACGAGCCTGCGCCGCATATCCCCGAAAACCTTGCCATCGAGGACAAGTGGATCCTCTCCGTTTACGAAAAACTCGTCAGAGACGTTACGGATAATCTTGAAAAATTCGAGCTGGGCATGGCTGTCGCAAAGCTCTATGATTTCATCTGGGACGTTTTCTGTGACTGGTATATCGAAATTGCGAAGATAAGACTCCAGAAGGACGACGAGAGCAAAGACACCGCAAAAGCAGTGCTGGTCTACGTTTTCTCCGGTGCGCTGAAGCTTCTGCACCCGTTCATGCCGTTTATTACGGAGGAGATCTGGCAGACTCTTCCGCATGAGGGCGAAAGCATCATGATCTCCGAATTTCCAGTCTATGACGAAAACCTTGTCTTTGAAGCGGAAGAAAAAGAGATGGACAGGATCATGACGGCCATCCGTGCGATCAGAAACCGCAGAGCGGAGATGAACGTTGTTGCCTCAAAGAAGGCGAAAATCTTTGTTGAAACTCAGTTTACCGAGACGTTTGAAAAAGCGGGCGTGTTTATGCAGAAGCTTGCGAGTGCGTCCGAAGTCGAAGTCGGCGACAAATTCGACATACCCGGAGCCGTTTCAATCATCACCGAGGACGCAAGAATGTACATTCCGCTCGATGAGCTCGTCGACCTCAAAGCCGAGAAAGCAAGGCTCGAAAAAGAACTGGCGGCAACGAAGAAGGAGCTTGATTTTGTCAACAACAAGCTCAACAACCCGAATTTTGTCTCCAAAGCTCCCGAAGCTGTCGTCGCAAAACAGCGCGACGCCGCCGCAAAGCTTAACGACAAGATCAAGATGCTTGAAGAAAGCATTGAGAAAATGAATTAACATGAATTATTCACAAGCGTTAGAATACATACATTCGTTCATGAAATTCGGCAGCAAGCCGGGACTCGAAAGGGTCTCGGCTTTGCTTGAAGAAAACGGATGCCCCCACAAAAAACTGAACGTCATCCACGTTGCCGGAACGAACGGCAAGGGCAGCATCAGCACGATGATTTCGAAATCGCTCACTTTCTCCGGGAAAAAGACGGGGCTTTTTACTTCCCCCTACGTTTCCGACTTTTGTGAGAGAATGCAGATAAACGGCGAGATGATCCCCCGTGAAGAGCTGATACGCCTTGTTAAAAAGTATTCCCCTCAGGTCGAAAAACTGAATTCGCGCGGGATATTCCCGACGGAATTCGAGCTGATAACCGCGATGGCTTTCGACTGGTTTCAGAGCGAAAACTGTGATTTTGTCGTGCTGGAAGTCGGGCTCGGCGGGCTGTACGATTCGACCAACGTCGTAAATAAACCCGCCGTCAGCGTTATCGCTCATATCGACTTCGACCACGAGGAAGTCCTTGGCAGGACGATAGAGGAGATAACCTTGCAAAAATGCGGCGTTATCAAGGACGACTGCCCGTGCGTACTCTATCCCGAACAGTATGGGGAAGTTTTCGGCGTTGTTGAAAACGAATGCAAGAAGCACAACAGCCGCCTTGTTATCCCGGACATCAATGAGCCGAGGGACATTTCGATCGAAAACTTTTGCACATCCTTTATATATATGAAAAGCGAATACAACCTTCGTATGACGGGCAGGCATCAGGTGCTCAATGCGATCACGGCGATCGAAGCTTTGAAGCTTGTCGGATGCGATGAAGGATCGATCATACAAGGCGTTTCGCAGGCGGCGTTGCCCGCAAGGATAGAGGTCATCAGCCGTGATCCTTTGATAATCCTTGACGGCGCGCACAATCCCGACGGAGCCAAAGCTCTGGCGCAAAGCCTTGAAGGCGTCGGGAAATACGTTGCCGTCGTGAGCGTGATGCGCGACAAGGACGTCGAAGGCTGTTTGAAACACCTTCTTTGGAACGCAAAAACCGTTGTCGCAACAAAATGCGAAAACCCCCGAGCTATGGACGCCCATGAGCTTGCAGAGCTTTGCAAAAACCATTGCGGCAACGTCCTGCCGATCGAAAACCCCGAAAAAGCGGTGGAAACTGCTCTTGAATTAAGCGGCGGCATCCCGGTTGTGATTTGCGGTTCGCTCTACCTTGCGGCGCAGGTGAGGGATTTTGTCCGAAAAAAATCCCGAGAATACAAATAAAGACAAATTTTTTACCACAGATCTTTTATCATTGGTACACAGGATATTTCAACCTATCCCGTATCGTGATAAAGGATCTTTTTTTGGAGGGAAAAATGGAAATTCGGTTTGATCAGAAAAGCAAAGCTATGAGGGTGATGCTCGACGGTGAGATAGATCACCATTGCGCGCTGGACACAAGAATTGAAATCGATTCGCAAATCAAGCAGCTGCAGCCCAAAAGGCTGATCCTGGACTACGGAGAAGTCACGTTTATGGACAGCTCCGGGATAGGGCTCATCATGGGAAGGCACAGGCTGATGCAGTCCTTGGGCGGCACCATCGAGGTCGCCAACGTGCCGGACAGGCTATATAAGGTCATAAAACTTGCCGGGATCGAGAAGCTCGGAAAAGTCAGCACAGCTGGTAACGGAGGTATAAAATGAAAGCAATAAACTCAATGTCGATGTCGTTTGAAAGCCGCTCCGTCAACGAGGGGTTTGCGAGGGTGACGGTGTCATCGTTCGCCGCACAGCTTGACCCAACGCTCGAGGAACTCAGCGACGTCAAAACAGCCGTCAGCGAGGCGGTCACAAACTGTATCGTCCACGCTTACGGTAATTCTTCAGGGAAGATATACATATATGCGTGCATCTATGACAACGGCACGATCAGGATCAGGATAAAGGACAGGGGATGCGGCATCGAGGACGTCAAAAGAGCGATGCAGCCGCTGTATTCGTCCCTCGGGGGAGAGAGGGCAGGGCTTGGCTTCGCCGTGATGGAGAGCTTTATGGACAAGGTAAAAGTCCGCTCAACCGTCGGGAAGGGGACAAGCGTTACGCTTGAAAAAAGGATAAGCGGAAAATTTGAAAATGAAAACTGAACGTCTGAAACGCGATGAGATGATCGAGAAGAATCTCGGGCTTGTCCACGCCTGCGCCAACAGGTTTCGCGGCAGGGGAGTCGAATATGACGACCTGTTCCAGGCGGGGTGCGTTGGGCTTGTCAAGGCGGCGGAAGGATTCGACGAGACCCTGGGTTACAACTTTTCAACCTACGCATTCCCCGTGATATTGGGGGAAATAAAGCGGATATTCCGCGACTCGGGCACGATAAAGATCGGCAGAGCTTTGAAAGAAAAGATCCGTTTGGCGAACAAGCTCCGGGAGGATTTCCTGACCGAAAACGGCTATGAGCCGACAATCAGCGAAATGGCAAAGCTGATGGACACGGACGTGATGAGCGCCGCGCAGGTGCTTTGCGCGTCGATGCCGATTATCTCCCTGACGATGCAGGACGACGAGGAGAGCCGTCAGCTCGACGTGCCCGTTTCGCCGCCGGACGAGGAGATCTCGGAAAAGCTTGCGCTCGAGCAGACGATGGAAACGCTTGAAGAAAAAGAAAGACAGCTCATCGAGTTGCGGTATTTTAAAGGCATGACCCAAAGCAAAACGGCGCAGATACTTGGCATTTCCCAGGTGCAGGTTTCGAGGAAAGAAAAGAAGATACTCCTGAAGATGCGAAACAGCCTGATTTAGTTTTTACACATAATTTTCATTTTTCTGCAAAAAATGTAACCAAGGGAGGAATGAAAATGATAGAAGAAGATACAATAAAGCTCTTGAAGGAATGCGACGCAGGCATAAAAATGGGCGTGAGCTCGCTCGACGACATGATAAGCTACGTCAAGGACGAACGATTGAAGAAGATACTCGAGGACAACAGGGCATCGCACGAGAGGATCGACGACGACCTGCAAACGTTGCTGTCGAAGTACCACGACGGCGGCAAAAACCCAAGCGCGGTGGCGCAGGGGATGTCGTGGATGAAAACGAACGTGAAGATGATGGTTGATAATTCCGATTCCACCGTTGCCGACCTGACGGTCGACGGGTGCGACATGGGGGTCAAAAGCCTCAGCAAATATCTCAACAAATATAAGGCGGCGGATGAAAAGTCGAAAGACCTTGCCAAAAGGCTGATCAAACTCGAATCCGACCTGTCAGTCGACATGAGAGAGTTTCTCTGAAAACGAAACAACGAAGCAAACAGCAGCTCTGCGGGCGATCACCCTGCAGAGCTTTTGCGTTTTATATTGACAGAACAAGGCAAATTCTTGTATAATAATTCCATAATGAAAACCGGAGGGGAAATTATGAAAAAGTTTGGTAAATCATTTTTGTCGATCATGTTAGTTTTTACGATTCTGTTCGGTGCGGCGCCGCTGAGCGGATTCAAAGGCTTCGGCTCGTCTTTGTGGAAAGGTATATGTTCCATTGCCGTCAGCGCAAAAGAGGGAGTGGAGGATATTATCGAAACCCTCACGCCCGCAAATGTTCCCGACAATTCTGCCGGTCAACTTGCCGCCACAGGCCAGTGTGGCGATAACGTCTATTGGTCGTTTGATTTATCTACAGGCGCGCGGACCATCAGCGGAACGGGGGATATGTATGATTATGCTTTGCGCGATAGCCCGTTTTATGACAACTCATACATCAAATCTGTCACTATCGCATCAGGCGTAACGAGTATTGGCGATTATGCGTTTGAATGGTGCAGCAGTTTAACAAGTGTAACGATCGGCAACAGCGTAACGAGCATTTGCGATAATGCATTTAACAGTTGTAGCAGTTTAACAAGTATTTCTGTCGATTCTAACAATAAAGCCTACAGTTCTGATTCTAACGGAATTCTATATAACAAAGATAAAACAGAGCTTATACGGTATCCAACTGGTAACGAAAGGGCTTCATTTACGATTCCCAACAGTGTAACGAACATTGGCACTTATGCATTTTATGTTTGCAACAGTTTAAGAAGTATCAATATCCCTGACAGCGTGACGAGCATTGGCGATGGTGCATTTGCAGGGTGCATTTGGTTAACAAGTGTGACAATGGGCAACGGTGTAACGAGCATTGGCTGGGTTGC
>JAFTCG010000038.1 GCA_017454815.1 Clostridia bacterium | reverse complement strand
TGCATCGAGATCGCAGATCTCCTCGCCCAAAAAAGCGGTCTGGAAGTCAGAATGTGGGACGAGAGGCTTACCACCGTGATGTCCTACAGATCCCTCAACAGCGCAAATGTCTACGGCAAAAAGTCGAAACAACTCGTCGACGCCGTGGCAGCCGCGACAATTCTCCAGGGCTTCATCGACAGCCGGAGGAATTGAGATCGTCAAAAATTTATCAATAATTCAAATTGTGTTAATTTTGCCGTCATAATTTGGCGGTAGATTATATAGCAAAGCAAAGACTTAATATATTTTTCTGGAGGTAAAATCATGGCAAACAGAATCGTACTCAACGAAACATCCTATCACGGCAAGGGCGCCATCGCAAGCATCCCCGACGAAGCAAAAAGCAGGGGCTTCAAAAAGGCGTTCGTTTGCTCCGACCCCGATCTTGTAAAACTCGGAATCTCGAAAAAGGTTACCGACATTCTTGACAAGGAAGGTCTTGCCTACGAAATTTTCTCAAACATCAAGGCAAATCCGTCCGTTGCCAACGTAAAAGACGGCGTTGAGAAATTCAAAGCTTCCGGCGCGGACTACATCATCGCCATCGGCGGCGGCTCTTCGATGGACACTGCCAAAGCTGTCGGCATCATCATCAACAACCCGGAATTCGGCGATGTGCTCAGCCTTGAAGGCGTAGCCGATACGAAGAACAAATGCGTTCCGATCTTCGCCGTTCCCACGACTGCCGGCACGGCTGCTGAAGTTACGATCAACTATGTCATCACCGACGAAGAAAAGTCGAGGAAAATGGTTTGCGTTGACGTTCACGACATCCCCGCGATCGCTTTTGTCGATCCCGATATGATGTCCTCCATGCCCAAAGGTCTTACGGCCGCAACAGGTATGGACGCTCTGACTCATGCTATCGAAGGCTATACGACTAAAGCCGCATGGGAGCTCACCGACATGATGCACCTCAAGGCGATCGAGATCATTTCAAGAAGCCTTCGCGCAGCGGTTGCAAACGACCCCAAGGGCAGGGAAGACATGGCTCTGGGTCAGTACGTTGCAGGAATGGGATTCTCCAACGTAGGACTTGGAATAGTCCATTCCATGGCTCATCCGCTCGGAGCTCTCTATGACACACCTCACGGCGTCGCGAACGCGATCATTCTCCCGACAGTTATGGAGTACAACGCTCCCATGACGGGCGATAAATATAAATACATCGCTCAGGCAATGGGCGTTGACACAACGGGAATGGATCAGGATGCATACAGGAAAGCTGCTGTCGACGCAGTCAAAAAGCTTTCCGCCGACGTTGGCATCCCCGCCGACCTGAAGGATATCGTCAAGGAGGAGGACGTTCAGTTCCTTTCGCAGTCCGCTTACGACGATGCCTGCAGACCCGGCAACCCGAGAGACACAAGCGTCGAAGAGATTGCCGAGCTTTACAGATCGCTCCTTTAATCCCGGGATAAAACAAAGCCCCGACTTCGTGATGAGGTCGGGGCTTGATACTTGTTTGTTAAATCAGGTTTTCAAACATTTCGACGAGGTCTTCCTTCGCTCTGTAGCCGACGAGCTGCGAGACGACCTCGCCTTTGTTGACTACGACGATCAGCGGTATGCTCGAAACCTTGAACGCCATCGCCAGCTCGGGTTCATCGTCAACGTTGACTTTGCCGACCTTGATCTTGCCGTCGTATTCGCTTGCAATCTCTTCCACCGTTGGAGCGATCATCTTGCAAGGGCCGCACCAAGCCGCCCAGAAGTCGATGAGGACGGGCACCTCGCTTTTGAGGACTTCCGTCTCAAAATTGTCTTTGGTCAATGTGATTTCAGCCATGGTTTTTACCTCCGTAAAGAATCAATCTTTGTGTTTATAATATAGCATACAGTGGCAGTATCCTTCAAACTCAGGGTCATTTATCTGAGCCTTGAATTCGTCGCACATGCACTTGTATTCTTCTTTTCTTTCGCGCCTGCAAGGGCAGTAACCGCCCGTTTTTTCAAGTCCTTCCTTGACTATCCTGACGATTTCTGCGTCTGGGTTGAGGGTGATCTTCATTTTTTTACCTCCTGATAAGTTCGATCGCTTCGTTGAGCGAAGCTTCATCCATCATGCCGACCTGAAGCTTCACGAGGTTGCCGTCGGGGTCGACGAAAATACTCTTCGGGAACGTGGAAAGGCCGTATGCGTTGTTTGCGGAATGATCCGTGTCGTAATAGATCGGGAAATTGTAGCCGTTTCTTTGGACGAAAGAGCTGATGAGCTGCGGCGTGCTGTCGATGTTGACCATCATAAACACAACGTCCTTATAGTTTTCGTAAGCCTTCTGGAAATCCGGAAGCTCGGAAATACAAGGCGGGCACCAATCCGCCCAGAAGTTGACCACAACGCTCTTTCCCTTGAAGGAGGAGAGGGAGACCGCATTACCGTCGCCGTCATAGACTGTGAAATCCTTTGCGGCTTCGAACGCGCTTTCCGGGTCAGAGGAAGCGGAATTGTTTTCGGTAGGCGTGTTGTCGATGGCGACCTTGCCGCTGAGTTGCTTGTACAAAACTATTCCACCCGCAAGCAATGCGACGGTCACAACGGCGGCGATGATGATTTTGATTGAAGATTTCATTATTTCACCTCGATAAAAGCAGTAGTATTTTATTCTGAACACCGGTGGCGATCATTATTCCGAGAACGATAAGGAATATTCCGCAAACGGTGTTGATGACTTTATAGTGTTTTTTTATTGCCTTGAAAGCGTTGTTGAGGTTTTCAAGTATCATCGCGCCGGCAAGGAAAGGTATTCCCAGACCGGACGAGTAGCAAAGCAAAAGCAGAAGCCCCTTCAAAACAGTACCCGAAGTTGAAGCCATCATCAGCGCGGAGCCGAGGAATGCGCCGACGCAGGGAGTCAGGCTAACGGAATAGATGACCCCGAAGACAAAAGCGGAAAGCGGCGTGTCGGCTTTTCTGCCGCCCGTCATGCCCTTCAGGAACGGTATTTTCAGCACTTCGAGATAAGAAAGACCGAACAGGACAACGATCAGCCCGCAGACTATGTTGAGGATCGTCTTGTGTTTTGAAAGCAGGGCGCCGACTGTTCCGGCAAAAACCCCGAGCGTGCAAAACACTGCCGTAAATCCCAGCACAAAGCATAACGCCCTGACGAAGGTTTTCGTTTTTTTGTCGTTCCCGCCGGCGAAGTAGGAGACGTATAAAGGCAGCATCGGGAGCATACATGGAGAAATGAAAGAAATAAACCCTTCCAGAAAAGTAATAAGGTAGTTCATCTTGTTCCTCCGAAAAACGTCTTTTCTAAATTATATCATCTGTCCCGTTGTAAAACAACAACAATTTGTTAATTTTTTTCGATTTTAACTGTATCATTGACGATGACGGCGGTTTGTGGTAGAATAATCAAGTAAAATAAAACCCAAGAGGTTACCGGATGGAAAGAAAGATCGCTTTTTTTGATGTTGACAACACTTTGGTATATAACGACAGTCTGTTCTCGCTCTACAAATACGGCTGCAAAAAATGGAAGAAATATATCTTCGCCGCTCCCGCGATAGGCGTCGTTTCGTTGCTGTATTTTTTAAAAGCTCTGCCCAAAGAGCGGATGAAAGAGCAGTTTTACCGTCCGCTGAATAGCTTTGGCGAAAAGGATTACGAAGAATTCTTTGAAAAATACCTCTACGGGAAGCGTATCGAAAAGACCTTTGAAGAGCTTTTGCGATTGAAACGGGAGGGCTACTATATCCTCCTTGCGACCGCGTCGCCCTATGCCTACATGAGGCTCTGGAAAGAGAAAGGTTACGCCGACGAGGTGATCGGCACCGAACTCTTGAAAAAAGGCGGAAAGTTTACTTATAAGGTAGTCGGAAAGAACTGCTCGAAATCGGAGAAAAAACGAAGGATCCTGGAGTTTCTTGATGAAAACGGCATTGAAGTCGACTATGAGAACTCCGTCGGATTTTCCGACTCCGACAAAGATGTCCCAATGCTCTCTCTTTGCAAGACGAGGACGAGAGTTTTAAAAGACGGAACGCTGAGCGAATTTGTGCCGAAAAAGGGGAAATGCAAATGAAAAAGAACATTCCAAACATTCTGTCCGTTTTCAGGATATTTGTCAGCATAGTGATGCTCGTCGCCATGATGCTGATCGACCCGATGGAGAACAGGCTCCTGTTTATCCTCGTCCCGGGCGTGATCTTCGGCGTCGGTTGTCTGACCGATATGCTCGACGGCAAGATCGCAAGGCACTACAACCTTGTTTCGGAGTTCGGGATGTTCGTCGACCCGATCGGCGACAAGATCCTGACTGTTTTTGCGATGCTCGGGTTTATCTACGTCGGCGCGGACGAAAAATTCCCCTTTATGCTCATCACCGTCGCGGCAACGCTGTTCAGGGAATTTGTCGTCAGTTCCGTGCGCATGGTCTGCGCCAAGAAAGGGAAAGTTGTCCCCGCCAACATCTTCGGCAAGCTCAAGACCGTTTTCCAGATGGCGGCGCTGACCTTGTATTTCCTCCTGGTCGGGACAAGGTGGATCGTTGTGGCGCAGGTGCTTCTTTCGATCGCTGCCGTGCTGACGCTCCTTTCGGGAATGACATATGTTTCCGACCTGATGAAACTGATGAAACAAAAAGACAAATAGTCGAGTTATCATACTAAACAAAACACCCTTGCTTTCTGCTTTGAGAGCAAGGGCGTTTTTGCATAATTTTTATCGAACTATTTCTTTTTCAAAATACGGCTTACCGTCTTTTATCGGGAAAGACGTTATGAATCTGCGCTTTCGGAAGTTTCTCGGCCGCAGGACAACTCTGTCGCCGTAAACTTCCGCGATGAGACCTGTACAGCAGGAATTGTTCTCGCCGTGATGGTTGCCGGGCGAAAGGCTCGGGACGTTGATCCTGACAAGCTCGCCGTCCTCTTCGAAGCTTGCGTAGCCGTTGTTTTTCAGCGAGTTTTCACCGCTGAAGCCCATGTGGATGTGACCGCTGAAGTAGTAAACGTTCTTGTACTGCTTCAGTATCGCCTCGATCTCGTCGGATCTCTCGCCGATGCCGCCTTCGTTGATCGGCCAATCCTTCAGCTCCTTTTCCCACGTTGCGGGAAGCCCGTGCTTTTGGTTAAAGCTCTGGTGGCAGAAGACGAGGATCGGGAGAGTTTTGTCAGCGCTTTCGAGCTCGGCTTTGAGCCATTCGACCTGCTCGTCGAAGATCTGCGCGTCACAGCCGGAATTGTCCTCGTTGCCGAGGAAAATCAGCTTGCAGCCGTTTATATCGTATGAGAAATACGTTTTCTCCTGCTTTTTTTGGCAGATGCTCTCAAAATATCAGAGGAAGACTCTTTTGGCTTCCTCGAAAGCCTTGTCGTTCCAGCAGTCGTGGTTGCCGACGGCGAGAATGATGTTCTTGGCGGGGCTTTTGTATTTGTCGAAGCATTTTTTTGCCATATCCCAGTTTGTTTCATTGCCGCGTGAAGTCGTGTCGCCGACGCTGATGAAGCAGTCGAGCGGACGTTCGCTTTTTTCGGCGTCGCGCAGGGCGAATTTGAGCATCATCATCGGAAACCATTTTATGGGATTCTTGATGTCAACGTGCACATCGCTGATGATCGCGGCGGTGAGGATCGGCTTGCTGTGGAGAGATTTGATTTTTCCCATTTATTTCACATCCAGGTTTTTATTCAGCTTTATTCTATCAAAAACCCCATGCCCTGTCAAGGAAAAACAGGGGCAGGGGAGCCAAAACGGAGCGCATGGAGCCAAAAATAGTTTTCCATTTTCGCGCTGTCCGGTCAGCGAATGCAAGTCCTCAGACAGGAGCAGGGTGTGGTTGCCATGCTTTCTTCGCGATAGATTCAAAAGACTTCCGTCGAACCTCTTAAAAAACGAAATTTTACCGCAAAAATAAACAAAAAATACCGTAACTCTATTGACTTTTATTGTTGGATATTTTAAAATATTAAACAGGAGTATAATATCTGTTTAAGGAAATCATAATTCCTGCATTTTTCTTCTGTTTGTAGGGGATAAAGTCCTGAAGGTCAGCTACAGCGAAAATCGCAAGTCTTGAAAACCAATATTTAAAAGTTTGTTCCTTCGCTCTTGCGAAGATGAACGTTGGGTTTCCCATTATTCAATTTTTAGCTAATACCCTAAAAAACTATTTGGAGGAAAATCAAATGAGAAAAACGAAAAAATTGATCTCAATGCTTTTGACTGTTTGTATGCTTGCAACGATGCTCGTCATCACAACTCAGCCTACAGCTTTCGCCGGCGATTATGTTCAGGTTTCAGTTAACAATAATGTTACCGTTGACAAAGCGACCGCATCAACTGCTTCTGTTTATATTCTTTTTACGAAAGCCACCAGCAGCGATATTAAATGGTCTTCAAACACGGCCGTATGTAATGGTGTAACTGTTTCATGGGGCAGTGACTACCAGAACACGACCAACGCCCGTGGCGGTACAGGTTCTTGGAACGTTTCTTCATGGGCAGTCGGTACTTATACGATCGATGCTTACGCTACGGTTTATCATGCAAAATATACTTCAATTACCGATACAACTCATGATACTTCCAAATCGATCACCGTTACTTGCTCGCATTCCGGTTATACTACAACGGTTTCTACCGTTTCGCCGACATGTACGACAGGCGGTTACACGAACTATAAATGTACAAAATGTAACGCAACATGGACAGGAAATAATACTTCCCAGCTTGGTCACAGCGCAGGCGCAGCTGCAACATGTACAACAGCTCAGACCTGTACTCGCTGTGGAGCCACGATCACAGCTGCTCTCGGCCATAGCTACACTTCGACGAGCACCGACAGCTCCCACCTTAAATCCGGCGCTACCTGTACAGCAAAGGCGGTTTACTACAAATCCTGCTCACGCTGCGGTGCAAACGGCTCTGAGACTTTCACAAGCGGCTCGTCCCTCGGCCACAACTATTCTTCGTCCGTAACAACTGATCCCGGCTGTACCACAACAGGCACCAGAACTTACACTTGCTCTCGCTGCGGCGACAGCTATACGGAAACTATCGCAGCAACAGGTCATACTCCCGGCGCAGCTGCAACTTGTACAACAGCTCAGGTCTGTACCGTATGCGGCGCAACCATCACGCCCGCAACAGGCCATACCCCCGGTCCGGCTGCAACTTGTACTACAGCCCAGACTTGTACTATCTGCGGCGCTGTTATCGCTGAAGCAACAGGTCATACAGTGGTAGAAGACGCAGCAGTTCCTGCAACATGTACGTCAGCAGGCCTCACAGCCGGCTCACACTGCTCTGTTTGCGGAACAGTTATTGTAGCACAGCAGGCGATTGAAGCTCTCGGACATGATTGGGATGCAGGTACAGTAACACCTGCAACTTGTACAACAGACGGTTACACGACCTACAATTGTACTCGCTGTGACGAATCCTACATCGATGACGAAGTAGCATCTCTCGGTCACAACTATACTTCCGAAGTCACAACAGCTCCCGGTTGCACAACAGACGGCGTAATGACTTACACCTGCACACGCTGTGGTGACAGTTATACAGAAACTATCGCTGCATCGGGCCATAACTATGAATCTGTTGTAACAGATCCCACTTGTATAGAAGCCGGTTATACAACCTACACATGTGCAAACTGCGGCGACACTTATACAGATGACGCAACAGAAGCACTCGGACATAACTACGAAACAGAAGTTACAGCTCCGACTTGTACAACAGCAGGTTATACAACATACACTTGCTCACGTTGCGGCGACACCTACACAGACGACGAAGTAGCAGCAACCGGCCATGACGTTGACGGCGTTGAATGGACAGTAGTAACTCCCGCAACCTGCACAGCAACGGGTACAAAAGTTAAATATTGCTCCGTTTGCGGCGAGATCGCCGAAAGCGAAACAATCGCACTCGCTCCCCATACATGGGACGAAGGCACTGTCACAACAGCTCCCGACTGCACAACAGCAGGCGTTAAGACTTACACCTGTACAGAATGCGGCGCAACAGATACAGAGGTTGTCCCCGCAACTGGCCATACCCCCGGCACAAGAGCAGTTGAAACAGTAGAAAACGTAGAAAAATATGTCACAAGATGTACAGTATGCGACGCAGTTATCTCGGTAGAAGATATCGACTCCGCCGACTATACTGCAGTAAACGCAGCTATCGCGGCGGCAGAAGCACTCACAGTAACCGAATACTATGACTTCTCAGCCGTAACTGCAGCAGTGGCGGCAGTAGAAACAGGCCTCAACGCTGAACATCAGGAAGACGTCGACGCAATGGCAACAGCTATCACAGATGCTATCAACGCTCTTGAACCCCTTTCGGATTACTTCAAACTCGTTGACGGAACAGTTGCAACCCTCGAAGGCACAACCATTACTCTCACAGCCGAAAACGGCGCAGAGACGATCGGTATCCTCGGCAGACTTAAGGAAACAACTCCCATCACGTTCACAAACCTCACCGGCGATGCAAAAGTTTCCGCAAGCGGAACTCTCTATGCAAAATATGCCGCAGGC
>JAFTCG010000037.1 GCA_017454815.1 Clostridia bacterium | reverse complement strand
GCCTGCGGCATATTTTGCATAGAGAGTTCCGCTTGCGGAAACTTTTGCATCGCCGGTGAGGTTTGTGAACGTGATGGGAGTTGTTTCCTTAAGTCTGCCGAGGATACCGATCGTCTCTGCGCCGTTTTCGGCTGTGAGAGTGATGGTTGTGCCTTCGAGGGTTGCAACTGTTCCGTCAACGAGTTTGAAGTAATCCGTAAGGGGTTCAAGAGCGTCGATAGCTTCTGTGATAGCTGTTGCCATTGCGTCGACGTCTTCCTGATGTTCAGCGTTGAGGCCTGTTTCTACTGCTGCCACTGCTGCTGTTACGGCTGAGAAGTCATAGTATTCGGTTACCGTGAGTGCTTCTGCCGCCGCGATAGCTGCGTTTACTGCAGTATAGTCGGCGGAGTCGATATCTTCTACCGAGATAACTGCGTCGCATACTGTACATCTTGTGACGTATTTTTCTACGTTTTCTACTGTTTCAACTGCTCTTGTGCCGGGAGTATGGCCTGTTGCGGGGACAACCTCCGTATCTGTTGCGCCGCATTCTGTACAGGTGTAAGTCTTAACTCCTGCTGTTGTGCAGTCGGGAGCTGTTGTAATTTCGCCTTCGTCCCATGTGTGGGGAGCGAGTGCGATAGTATCGCTTTCGGCGATCTCGCCGCAAACGGAGCAATATTTAACTTTTGTACCTGTTGCTGTGCAGGTTGCGGGAGTTACTACTGTCCATTCAACGCCGTCGATATTGTGGCCTGTTGCAGGTGTTGCGTCGTCTGTGTAAGTGTCGCCACAGCCCGTGCAGGTGTAGGTTGTGTAGCCTGCCGTTGTGCAAGTCGGGTTTGTCACTACTGATTCATAACTATGGCCTGTTGCTTCGATTTCATCCGTATAGGAAGCGTCGCAACGAGAGCAATTGTAAGTCATTACGCCTGTTGTTGTACAGCCGGGAGCTGTTGTAACAGTGCCGACATAATTATGGCCGAGAGCGTTGACAGTGTCGTCAATATAGGACTCGTCGCAGCGTGAGCAGGCATAAGTTGTATATCCTTCTGTCATACAGGTCGGAGGAGTTATCGTTCCTTCATCCCAGTCGTGGCCGAGAGCCGCTGTTGCATTATCCGTGTAGGAGTCGCCGCAGCGTGAGCAAGTGTAGGTCGTGTATCCACCTTCTGTGCAGGTCGGAGCTGTTACTACGGAAGTGTAGCTGTGGCCTAAAGCCGCGACTTCGTCTTCTGTGTAGCTGTCGCCGCATCCCGTGCAGGTGTAGCGTGTATAGCCTATCGTCGTACATGACGGAGCAACTACATTCGGCTGATAGTTATGGCCTACCGCCGCAATATCTTCTGTGTAGGAATTTCCGCAGCGTGAGCAGGTGTAAGTTCTGACACCTGTTGTCGTACAGCCGGGGTTGGTCGTTATTGTCGAAGAATAGTTGTGACCGAGAGCCTCAACGGGTCCTGTTGAAGTTGCGGAACACACTGTGCAGGTGTAGGTTCTTACGCCCTCCTGAGTGCAGGTCGGCTGAGTTGTTACAACGCCTGCATCCCATCTATGGCCGAGAGCCGCAACGTTTGTATCAGTGTAGCTGTCGCCGCAGCGAGAACATGTGTGAGTTGTGTAACCGCCCGATGTACATGTCGGGGAAGTTACAACGGAATTGTAGCTGTGTCCGAGAGCGTCGCCCGAGGTGTAATAATCGGAAAGATTCGTTCCGCAGCCTGAACACTTGTAGTAATATGTCGCGGGTGAAGTGCAAGTTGCATCAGATTTCTTTGAGCCGCCTGTCGTCGCGGTATGTCCGCCGGATTTAACTGTAAGAGTACCCTTATCTACCCAACCGGTGTTCCAGTTGTCAAGATTAAGCCATCCGTATGGGGTGGAATACCAGTTCTGACCGCCGGCAGCAACCTGAACTGTATACGTACCCGTTGACCAACCGTAGCAGTCGTAAGTATGAGAGCCGCTGTATTCGTTCGTGTCGCCGGATGTCAGTCTCAAACTTGCCCAGTTGTTGAGCTGGTTGACAGTAGTGTCTGCAGTGCCGCAAGAAAACGTTGCCGATGACCTTGCCGAACAGTCGTTATAGACCGTTGCAGAAGTCGGGCTGAGCGTTCCGTATGCCGCAAAAGAAGTGACGTTTGCAACAGCAAACATAGAAACCACCATGACCGTCACAATAAGAAGTGAGATCAGTTTTTTCATTTTTTTCATGTCGTTACCTCATTTTTGTAAAATATTGTTGCTTCGCCGAGTTTTGTTAAATGAATGCTTGTTTAAAAAAAGAGTATTTGCCTTTCCTCAAAAAAGAAAACAGGGATCGCAAGAATGCAGTTCAGATTGTGGCTGACCTCCGGGAAAAGCTCCCCCTACAAACAAAATGCACAATTTTAATGGCTTTACGCCGAAAAATAAGTGCAAGATCCCTTATGAATATTTTAACTAATAAAAAAAGTTTTGTCAATAAAAAATACAAATTTTTGTAAAAAATATTACTAAAAATATTACTGCATAAAAAAGATGACTGTGCCGCAAAAGCACAATCATCTTATGATTGATATTATGAAGAATCAGACCTCAAGCTTCAGATCATCGTCCCTGATCCAGCCGAATTTCCTCATCGCTTCGCTGAAAACGAGCGTCACCGCCGCAGGAAGCACAATGCAGATCAGCGCAAGGGCTATCCAGACCTTTACACCGTGATTTGAAGCTGTGGCGATCATGCCGAGAGGGCCAACGAGCCCGCAAGTTCCCATACCGGCGGCGATGCCCTCGTTAGTGCATCTTACAACGAGCGTTGCGACGGGGCCGAGCACAGCCGATGAGAGGATCGTCGGCAGCCAAATGATGGGTTTTTTGACGATGTTGCCCATCTGGAGCATGGAAGTCCCAAGTCCCTGAGCGACAACGCCGCCCCATTTGTTCGCCCTGAAGCTCATCACCGCAAAGCCGACCATCTGACAGCAACAGCCGACTGTCGCCGCGCCGCCCGCAAGGCCGGATATGCCGATCATCGCGCAGATCGCGGCGGAGCTGATCGGAAGCGTCAGGATGACGCCGACAACGACGGAAACGATGATACCCATCACGAACGGATGAAGCTCCGTTGCGTTGTTGACAAAACTGCCCAGATAGTACATCAGGTACGCTATCAGCGGACACAGAAGCTTTGAGACGCCAAAGCCTGCGAAAATGGTCACTATCGGCGTGACGAGTATGTCGACTTTTGTCCTCTTGTAGACGAGTTTTCCGATTTCACAAGCGATCATTACGGCAAAGAAAGCTCCGGCGGGTCCCGCAGTGTAGGAGAGGTCGGGGTTGATCTGCGCACCCATCATATAGCCCATCGCTCCGACGGAAACGCACGAGAACAGCACAAGCCCCTTCGCCTTCAGCGCAGTGGCTACGGCAATGCCTATCGCCGCGCCGCAGACATATCCGCTTTTTGCATATTCAGCGATCTCGGAAAGGAAAGCTATGGAGAGCCTGTCGCCGAGCGTGCCGATTATCGTGCCGATCAGAAGAGACGCAAATAAGCCCTGCGCCATCGCGCCCATCGCATTTACAAAATAGTTTTTCCACGAGAGATCGATGCCCCTCGATTTCAGAAATTCTTTAAACTTCATTCGCCTGATGACCTGTCTTTCAAAATGTATTCTTCGATTATATTCGCGGCTTCCTCCACGATCTCGGGGCAAGGACGCTTTTTCATGTATTCGGGCGTTCTCTTTTCGGGGACATGGCTTTGCGGAGCTCCCGGCACGCCGAGCAGCTCCTTGCAGATTATCGAGCCGTTTTCCTGCCTGAATGCTTCGGCAAGCTGACGGATTTTTTCGTAAACGGCGGTTTTGTCAACGCCGTCGCCCTCCAGACCTGCGATCATGGTCACAGCCGAAAAAGCTCCGCAGACTTCCCTCATTCTGCCAAAACCTCCCCCGAAACCGGAGGAGATCTTCAGCGAAGTATCGAAATCAAAACCGTAAAGGTCGCTGTAGGCGCAGAAAACCGCCTGGGCGCAGTTGTACCCCTCGGAAAAAAGCTCGGTCGCTTTTTTTACACGGTCGGTATTATTCCTCATCGTCGTTTTCCCAGTTGTGGAACACGTTCTGGACGTCGTCGTTGTCCTCGAGCATATCGAGAAGCCTGTTCATGTTTTTCAGATCGTCCTCGGAAGTGAGCTTCGTGTAGGTAGAAGGAATATATTCTACCTCTGCGGATACGAAATTATAACCCTTTTCTTCAAGGCTGTCGCGAACTGCACCGAGATCGTTGGGTTCCGTCCTGATGTCGAATATATCGCCGTCGGTGATAAAATCGATCGCGCCGGATTCCAGAGCGTCCTCCATGACCTTTTCCTCGTCAAGTCCTTCCGCTTCAAGAGCGATAACGCCCTGACGGCTGAACATGAAGGAAACGCAACCGCTCTGGCCCATGTTGCCGCCGTTTTTGTCGAAATAGTGGCGGATGTCGCCGGCGGTACGGTTCCTGTTGTCGGTCAGAGTTTCGACGATCACGGCAACGCCCGAGGGGCCGTAGCCTTCATAGACGATCTCCTCATAGTTGTCGCCGCTGCCTTCGCCTGCCGCTTTTTTGATAATTCTTTCAATGTTATCGTTCGGGACGTTCGCCGCCTTCGCTTTGGCGATGACGTCCTTGAGCTTTGTGTTAACTGTCGGGTCGGGGCCGCCCTGTTTTACGGCAACGCCGATCTCCCTTCCGATTTTCGTAAAGATCTTGGCTCTGGCGCCGTCGGTCTTTTCCTTCTTGCGTTTGATTGTGCTCCATTTTGAATGTCCTGACATATTTTTCACCTGTCCTATGAATAATATAGATGTTATTTTATCATATTTTTTCCAAATTTACAAGAGCAAACGTTTGTAAAAAACAAAAAAGTGTGGTACAATATGGTGAATAATAAATTCCAGGAGCAGAAAAATGTTTGTTGACGTTGCAAAAATCAAAATCAAAGCCGGTAACGGCGGCGACGGAGCAGTGGCTTTCCACCGTGAAAAATACGTCGCTTCCGGCGGCCCCGACGGCGGCGACGGCGGAAAAGGCGGCGACATAGTCTTTGTCGTGGATGACAACCTTTCCACGCTCGCCGATTTCAGATACAAGAGAAAATATTCAGCCCCCAACGGCTCGAACGGCTCAGGCTCGAGGAAATCCGGCAAAAAAGGTCAGGACCTTGAGATCCGCGTTCCAAGAGGCACGCTCATCCGCGAAAACGAGAGCGGCAGCATCATGGCGGACATGTCCAAAACCGAACGGTTTATCGCCGCAAAGGGCGGCAGAGGCGGCTGGGGCAATTCGCATTTCGCGACACCGACGAGGCAGACCCCGCAGTTTGCGAAGGCGGGCGCTCCGGGCGAAGAATGGGAAGTCAGGCTTGAGCTGAAGCTTCTTGCAGACGTGGGGTTGCTCGGTTACCCTAACGTCGGAAAATCGACTTTCATCTCCGTCGTCAGCGAGGCGAAGCCGATAATCGCGAACTACCATTTCACCACGATCACTCCCGTGCTCGGCGTTGTCAACATGGGCGACGAAAACTCCTTTGTCATCGCCGACATCCCCGGCCTTATCGAGGGCGCAGGCGACGGCGTTGGGCTTGGTCACGAATTCCTGCGGCACGTTGAAAGATGCCGTATGCTCGTTCACATCATCGACGCGGCAGGCAGCGAGGGCAGAGACCCGATAGAGGATTTCAATAAGATCAACCTTGAGCTTGAAAAATTCAACCCGGAGCTTTCAAAGCGCGAGCAGATCGTCGTCGCAAACAAATCCGACCTTGCAAGCGAAGAACAGCTCAAAACGCTTGAAGATTATTTTACTTCAAGGGGATACCTGTTCTTCACCATGTGCGCCGTTATAGCGGAAGGCACGAAGGAAGTCATCAACGCCGTCTGGAACAAGCTTCAGACTCTCCCGCCGATTAAAGAATACGAAAAAGAGGAGATCCCGCAGGAGATCCTGCTTGCAAAGCAGACGGGCGGATTCACCGTTCAGGTCATCGACGGAGTATATATCGTCGAAGCTCCCTGGCTTATCCGCATCCTCAACTCCACCAACCTCGACGACTACGAGTCGCTTCAATATTTTCAGAGAGTTCTGAAATCTTCGGGTATAATCGACGCCCTTGTTGCAAAAGGTATTAACGAGGGCGACACTGTCAGCATCTACGATATAGAATTTGACTTTGTGTTGTAAGGAGAAAGTTTTGAACAGATTTGTCGGAAAAGATATTGACCCCAAGCTTGTCAATCCCCTCGCGCTCGCGTTTGTGGGCGACACGGTCTACGATTTGTTTGTCAGGGAAGATCTGGTATGCTCAAACAAATTCCACGTCGGCAAGCTCCATTCCCTCGCCGTTGAAAAAGTGAAGGCAAAAGCCCAGAGCGAAGCGGCAAAAAAAGTTCTCGACCACCTCGGCGAGGAAGAAAAAAACGTCTTCATGCGCTGCCGCAACGCTCACCCGAAGCACCTTCCCAAAAACGCAAGCGTGGAAGATTACCACTACGCCACCGCGCTCGAAGGCGTTGTCGGATACCTGTACTTAAAAGATGATTTTGAAAGGCTGAAACAGCTTTTTGACATCATCGGCTCCGATACATAAGTTGAGGAGTGTATACAATTGAAAAAAGACAGAATAAAAGAATACGCCGTCGACTTTTTTGTTTGTCTGACGGCGTGTATTATTTACAGTGTGGGGCTCAACGTCTTCGTCATCCCCAACGGCCTTGTCCAGGGCGGGATAATGGGGATCGCAATCATCGTAAACAGGGTTTTCCCGTTCCTCGGCGCAGGCGTTCTGACGCTTTTGATGAACGTGCCGGTTTTCTTCGCGGCGTTCAGGAAGATCGGTGGGGTGTTCATTGTGAAATCGTTCGTCACCACCGTGATGATGTCGTTTTTCATTGACTTTTTCGATTTTCTGCCCGCGTATTCGGGGGAGATGATAATCGCCTGCGTTTTCGGCGGGCTGATTTCCGGCATATCGCTTGCGCTCATCTTCATCAGGGGCGCGACGACAGGCGGTACCGATATTATCGCAAAGCTTATCCGTCTGCGCTATCCAAACGTCACGATGGGCAAAGTCATAATGATCCTCGACGTTTTTGTGATAACGCTGTCGGCGCTGACGATGTCGGACGTGGAAAGAGCGCTGTTTTCGGCGATACTCATCTTCATCGGGGCATATTTTATCGATTACTTCATCTACGGCGCTTCACATTCCAAGCTGCTTTTGATAATCACGCAAAATCACTCGGAAATCTCCGAAAAGATCACCGACGTCATGCACAGAGGCCATACCGTGATCCCCGTCGAGGGCGGTTATACCAACCAAAGCAAAAAGATGATCCTTTGCGCAGTGAGGAGCAATGAGGCTGTCAAGCTCACTCGGATCGTAAAACAAACCGACCCCGACGCATTCACCGTAATAAGCGACGCAGGCGAAATAATCGGGCTCGGTTTCAGGAAAGAATAACCTTAAAATATCAATTGAGAAAAAGTCGGACGAAACTGTTCTTCAAAACGTCCGGCTTTTTGTTTTATTCCTCCGCCATTTTCCTGAAAGTTTCCTCGTCGATGACGGCGACTCCGAGGCTTTGAGCCTTCGTCAACTTGCTGCCCGGATCCTCGCCGGCGAGGACGTAAGTCGTCTTTTTGGAAACAGAAGATGAAACTTTTCCGCCGAGCTTTTCGATGATGTCCGACGCCTCTTTTCTGGAATAGGTCGGCAAAGTTCCCGTCAGCACAAACGTCATGGAAGCAAACCTGTCGCCGACAGCAGTCTGCTTTGAAGCCATGTTTACCCCGGCGGATCTCAGGCTTTCGATCAGCTCTTTCGTGCCGTCAAGCGAGAAATATTCTACAACGCTCTCCGCCATAATTTTGCCGTAGCCGTTGATGGTCAGAATATCGTCAACAGAGGCGTTCATCACTTCGTCGATCGTGCAAAAACGCTGCGCAAGAAGCTTTGCCGCCTTCTGGCCAATGTGCCTGATCCCAAGCGCATAGAGAAGCCTTGACAGATCGTTCTCTTTTGATTTTTCGATCGCTTCGACAATGTTCTGCGCGCTCTTTTTGGCAAATCTGTCAAGCTTTTCAATGTCCGCAACCTTGAGCGAATAGATGTCTGCGGTGTTCTCGATGAGGTCTTTTTCGACAAAAATCTCGCATACGCTCTCGCCCAGTCCCTCGATATCCATCGCATCCTTTGAGCAGAAATGGATGATATTCCTCAACGCCTGCGCAGGGCACTTGGGGTTGTTGCACCTGACGGCCGCCTCGCCTTCCTCGCGGAACACTTCGCTTTGGCACGACGGGCAGAACAACGGCATGCTGAAAGCGCCGTTTTCGCCGCCTTTTTCCGTCACGCAGACGATTTCAGGGATGATATCCCCCGCCTTCCTGACGGTCACGGTGTCGCCGATGCAGATGCCCTTTTCCCTGATGAAATCCTCGTTGTGGAGCGTAGCTCTCGAAACCGTTGAGCCGGCGAGAAGAACGGGCTCGAGCACGGCTACGGGAGTCAGCACACCCGTCCTGCCGACGTTGATCTCGATGTCGACGAGCTTCGTCTGTTTTTCTTCCGGAGGATATTTGAAGGCGATCGCCCAGCGGGGATATTTCGCCGTGCTACCGATCGATTCGCGCTGGCTGAAGTCGTCGGTTTTGATGACGGCTCCGTCGATGTCGAAGGGCAGCGATCCCCTCATCTGACCGATGCTTTCGATCTCCTTGAGGACATCGTCAAAGTTGCTGAATCTGTTGTAAAACGGAACTGTCCTGATCCCAAGACGGCGCAAAAGATCGAGCGACTGCTTGTGGGAAGTGACCTCAACGCCGCGTATCTGCTGGATGTTGAAACAAAAAATGCTCAAGCTTCTTTCGCTCGTGATCTTCGGATCCTTCTGACGCAGCGACCCTGCGGCGGCATTCCTCGGATTCTTAAACGGTGTTTCGCCTGTCAGCTCCTGCTTTTTGACAAGCGAGACAAAAACGTCACGCGGCATATACACTTCGCCGCGTACTTCAAGGAATTCGATGTCCTCGTTGAGCCTGAGCGGGATCGCCCTGATCGTTTTGAGGTTGGCGGTAACGTCCTCGCCGACGTCGCCGTCGCCCCTCGTCGAGCCGCGCGTCAGAACTCCGTCGACATATTCAAGCGAAACCGAAAGCCCGTCGATTTTCGGCTCAACAACGTAGCAGGGGTTGTCCACACGTTCCCTGACGCGCTTGTCGAACGCTCTGAGCTCCTCAAAGCTGAATGCGTCCTGGAGGCTCTCCATGCGAACGGCGTGCTCAACGGGAGAAAACTGCTTGTCCGCGCTTCCTCCGACGCGCTGTGTCGGAGAATCGGGCGTGACCGATTCGGGATATTTTTCTTCAAGCTCCTCCAGCTCACGCAGCATCCTGTCGTATTCAAAGTCGGAGATCTGCGGATCGTCGTCCACATAGTATTTCTTGCTGTGATAGTTCAGCTCGGCTTTAAGCTGTTCGATTCTTTTCAGATCATCTGTGCGGCTCATGGGATACCTCCGAGTGTTATTATATTTTTTATTATACCACCTTTTTTCGGCTTTCGCAACCGGATAGGGCAAGCCGCTGTCAAAAAATCGTATGACATGAACTCAAGATGAGAACGCCAGCGGCACGCCGCCCAACAGCACCGTTTCCGCGATGATGAAGCTGTTTTCAACAACGGTCGATGTGTTGTTGCCGTTCATGATGATATGTACGTCCGTCTTGATCTGAAGCAATACCCTGTGGCGTGTCTGGTTTATGCCCGCCTCGGAGAATTCGCTCATCACGCTCGAATTGCACCGCCCCGCGAGCGACATCCAGAAGCTGATCTTCGGGCCCCTGCCCGAAAGGAAATTCCCGCCGATGATCGAGCCGACCGGTATCGAAAACTTTGTCCTCTCCGCTTTTTCAAGCTCCTGCGCGATCCTGTCGGAGACTTTGCTTTCAAGCTTGTTGGCATTCTCGAGGTTGATGTTCACGGCGCAGATCTTGTTTTCGCTGTCGAAGACGAATTCGGAAAGATCGCTGTAGCTTGTTTTTTCGTCGGAAAGGTAGCTCCCGACGGCGTCGGAGATGATGTTCGTCGCGACGTTCTGCGCCCTGTTGACCGCAACGGTTTTGACGATCGGGCGGGCCTTTGCGTCAAATAGGACAAGAAAAATCAGAAAAACCAGCAGCAGCGAAACAACTTTGAAAACGATCCTGATACGTTTTTCCTGCCTGAAGTTGCGGTACCGCCTGCGTCCCATCAAAAATCACCCGTGATCATTATATGAAAAAAACATCCGGTTTGTGAAATTCCCGTAGGCGTGCCGCAATATGTAGTTGTTGTAAAAACAATGAAAACATGCTATAATAGAATATAATTTGATCACAAAGGAACAGTTTATGAAAAGTATTGTCAAAAGATCTGTTTTGATCGTTGCGGCGGCGATCGCGCTCTTTGCCTTTTCTCTACCCTGTTTTGCGGGATCCGACCAAAAGAGCGGCGACAAAGCCGTTGCGGATGAATTCAAGGTGACCGCTCCGAGAGCCGTTGCCGCAGGAGTCGGCGTGGTGCTGTTCGCCGCATCCGAGATCGCAGTTTACAAACACACCGACAGGGAGTGAAAACCATGCTCAAAAACAAAGCAAGGCTCGAACGCGCGGCTTCCCCCGAGGAAGTCGGAGTCAGCTCGAAAGCCATCGGCGAGCTTCTCGACGATTTCGGAACGTCGGGCGTCGAGGTTCACAGCCTGATGATCGTCCGTAACAAAAAAGTCGCTTACGAATCGTGGGCTTTTCCTTTTTCGGCGGAGATGCCGCACATAATGTATTCCGTCAGCAAAAGCTTTACGTCCATAGCGATCGGTTTTGCCATCGAGGAAGGACTGCTTTCGCTCGACACAAAACTGGTCGACGTTTTTCCCGAACACAACGACAAAAGCGACGAGCAGCTACAAAAAATTACGATCTACCACCTGCTGACGATGACCGCAGGCAAAAGCGTCAGCTTCCTCGTGGACAAGACGAAAAACAGGTGGGTCGAGGATTATTTCAACGCGCAATGGAAGTTTGCTCCCGGCGAAGGCTGGGAATACATCAGCGAAAACCAGTATATGCTCTGCGCAATCATCCACAAGCTGACATCCCAAAGCGTCAGGGAATATCTCATGCCGCGGCTTTTCGAGCCGCTTGGGATCGACTACCCCTTCTGGGAGACGGACAAGAACGGCATAGAAGCCGGAGGATGGGGGCTTTACATCACAACGGAGGACCTCGCAAAGGTGACGCTGTGTATGCTCGACGGTGGCAGATTTCAGGGCAAACAGATCATCCCCGAAAGCTGGGCGAAATACGCGACCTCAAACCTCGAGGACAACAGCAAGAGCAATTTCCTGCCCGACTCGACGGCGGGCTACGGCGCGTCGATCTGGAGAAACGCCGGAACAAACGGCTTCAGATTTGACGGGATGTTTTCGCAGTTCGGCATCGCTTTTGAAGACCATGACGCTGTCGTCGTCATCACTGCGTGCGAAGTCGACGAGCAAAAGACGAGGGATTGCCTTTGGCGTCATTTTCCGAAAGGTTTTTTCGACGGCGAATTTCAGGGCGAAATAATTGCCGCCCCGCAGCTTGAAGCTCTGCCGGAGCTCCCCGCTTCCAAGATCAGAAGCTCCTACACCGAGCTTTTGTCGAAGAAAAAGATCCGCACCAATGCAAAGCTTCCGTTGGAGATCATCAATTTCCCGCTCAGCGTTCTCCCGATTTATCCCGTATATATGTCCTACGACAAGGCGGGATACTGCACGGATTTTGAATTCGACTTCGACTATGAAAACAAGATCTGCACCATGTCCTGGCTTGAAAAAGACGGCAGGAACACCATCCGCTGCGGGCTTGACGGAAAAGTCGAATTCTCCGAGATGCGTCTTGGCGCAATAGACTACACTGCGTCCTCAACAGCCTGCTGGGCAAACGACAGCACTTTGCTCGTCTGGATCAGACCGCTCGGCGCGATCGGTCAGAGGCGTTTTCGGTTTGAGTTTTCTCCCGACGGCTCTGTCGAGATGTACCCGGGCAGCTACCAGAACCTCAACGACGTTGCGGAAAACCTCTCGCTCATCTTTGTTCCTCTCGCAAAAACCTCGGTCGGCAAAAGCGCGATCTACTCATCTTTCAAAGCCGTTGTGCCCTCACTGCTCGAGCCGAAGCATTCCTGCAAATTGGTTGACAGAGAACCGGAGGAAGATTTATGAAATATCTGTTTTTATTCATTATTTTCGCCGTAGAAATGTCGCTGGTCTATCCTTTCGTCAAAAGCATGATCCCACAGAAAACGAATAAATCTCTTTTGATCAAAATGATCTGCTCGACGGCGTTCCTCTCCATCGGCGTTCTCGCAAAGGTGTTTTCCGAAAACCACGGTTTATATGCTTTGCTTATTGTCACTGCGCTATTTCTTGCGTGGATCGGCGATCTTCTGCTCGGTCTGAATGGCTCGAAAGCTTATTTCGTCATCGGCGGTTTCTTTTTTCTGCTGACGCATCTTTGCTTTATCGCGGCGTTCACATATAAATCGTGGCAGGCTTTTGACGAAAAGCACGCTCTTGGCGTTTTTGAGATCTTGTTCAGCGTTGTGATGCTGATACTGTTTGAAATCTACAACCGGAAGAAAAAGATCAGCCTCGGGAAAATGCATATCCCCGTGCTCGTGTACGGGCTGATACTGACGGTAATGCTCGCAAAGTCATTCGTTTTTTCAAAATCGCTTTTCATGAACGGCGAAACGAATGCGGCGATCCTCGTGCTGTTCGGCGCACTGTTCTTCTTTATCTCCGATTTTACTCTCACCTACACTATCCTTGAAGAAAAACGCAAAACCGACGTGAAGTATAAATTCATCAACTCTTTTTCGTACTTCCTCGGCCAGTCGCTGATGGCGTTTTCGATCCTGTATATAAAATAAAACGTTTATAATAGGTTTATCGCTCCCTTTTGATGGCAATACTTGTCTTGAAAGGGGCGATTTTTTTGATCGGAAGAATTAAAGTTTTTTCAAAAGCCATAATGCTCGGGAACACACTGAAACTCTGCGCCGCGCTTGTATTCTCGCTGGCTGTGCTGCTTTTTGCGAACAACCTTTTCGTCGCGGCGGAATATCTTTTCGATTTTCTCTGCGCGAAGGAAGCGTTTTCTTTCCTCATCGGGCCGTTCAGGAAAATCGGGCTTGCCGTCGCATACAGCGTCTGCATGGTTTTCTCCGTGGCGCTCATTTCCCCGCTGAAGCTCTCAAAGGAGATCTGGTTTCACGAAACGTCGAAGAAGAACAGGATGAAACTCTCAAGGCTCTTTTATTTCTACCGCCCGAGCTGGTTTTTCAAGAGCGTGTGGCTTTATTTTTCATTGCTTTGCGTCAAATTTCTGTGGCTTCTTTTATACTTTTTCCCGTGCGCGGCGATGAGCGCTTACCTGGTTTTCTCCCTGCAAAACGGCATCTCCAAAACTATGCTCCTGCTCGTGAGCGCGAGCATAGGAATATCTTTCCTCAGCGGATGCTATTTTTCATTCGTCACATTCCAGCGTTACGATCTGTGCTACATCCTGTATTACGAAAACACAGGCATTTCGCCCTTTGAAACCTTAAAACTCAGCGCAATGCTGATGGACGAACACTGTTTTAAGCTTGCAAAGCTCAAACTGAGCTTCCTCCCCTGGATGCTTTCGTGCGCGCTCATTTTGCCCGCTTTTTACGTCTACCCTTACTATAAGATCTCCGTTTCATATTTCCGCAATAATATTCTAAGTAATAAGTAATAATTGACATCAGCTTTTCTTTGATGTAAAATGTCAAAGAGGTGATTGAGCATGATAATCAAAAACGACGTTACCGACGCCATTTTTCAGCGGCAGTCGATCAGAGAATATACCGAAAAAAAGCTGACTCCCGAAGAGCTTGAAACGCTGATGCTTGCGGCGAAGAAAGCCCCGAGTGCAAGAAATCTCCAGCCGTGTACAGTGCGCTTTATCACGAACAAGGCGATCCTCGACGAGATGAATGCGGATTTCAAGGAACTCGTCGGGTACGATACGCCCGCCTATTCGCGCTATCAAACGAACCCCGTCTATCAGAACGCTCCCGCCATGGCGATGATCTTCAGCGAAAACGCAAGCAAGATCGACGCCGGCATCATGGTCGAGAATCTGGCGATCTGCGCCAAGGGCATCGGGCTTGACTCGGTAATAATCCTCTCGATAGCTCCCCTCTTTGAATCGCCTTACGGGGAAAAGTGGAAAGAGCGGCTCGACGTTTCGGAAAATTACGTTTTTGACATAGCGATCTCCATCGGCAACGGCGACGAAAAACCGCCCGAAAAGCCGAGGTTTGACGACAGAATCAAAATCATCGAATGATCACAGGGGGAAAATAAAATGACAAAAGTATTTGCACACAGAGGTTTCAGCGGCTGTTACCCTGAAAACACAATGCTCGCCTTTGAAAAAGCCATCGAGCTGGGCGCGGACGGGCTCGAAACGGACGTTCATCTGACAAAAGACGGTCAGGTTGTTATGATCCACGACGAATCCCCATACAGGACCACCGGCGACAAAGGGCTTGTCATGGACTACACTCTTGAAGAACTCAGAAAATTCGACGCTTCCTACAAAGATCGCTTCGGCGACAAGTTTTCAAACAATCCCATCCCCACCTTGAGGGAATATTTTGAGCTCGTTTCCCGCCACGACGGTTTTATGACTAATATCGAAGTCAAAACCGACAGGATCCTCTACAAAGGTATCGAAGAAGCGGTGCTCGAGCTGATAGATGAATTCTCTCTTCGAGACAGGATCATCATTTCCAGCTTCAACCATCACACCGTCAAACGCTTCAAGGAGCTTGCTCCCGACATAAAATGCGGTTTTCTTGTCGGCGATTGGATCATCAACGTAGGCAGCTACACTAAATCTCAGGGCATCGAATGCATCCACCCGCCTTACTACCAGCTCACGGACGAGCTTCATCCCGAGATAAAAAACGCCGGCCGCGAGATCAACACCTGGACCGTCAACGAAGAAGCCGACATCAAACGGATGATTGACCTCGGCGTCGACTGCATCATCGGCGACTATCCCGACAGGGCTCTGCGCGCGCTCGGCAGAACGAAATGAGAAAGTTAAGCTACATAATCGGCGACAAATACGACAGGCAACAGCTCAAATCGTTCCTGAAAAACGAGGTCGGCTTATCGTCAAGGCTCGTCAAAAGCCTGAAAAACTCCGAAATCGGTTTTTTGCGAAACGGCGAGCACATCAGGACTGTTGATTTCATCTTCGCGGGCGACACGGTCGAGATCAACATCGACGAGGGCAGAAACGACATCGAGCCGACCTTCAACGAAATCGACGTTGTCTTCGAGGACGAGGATATAATCGTCGTCAACAAGTCCCCTTTCGTCGCCATGCACCCCACCCACAACCACCAGGGCGACACGCTCGCCAACGACGTTGCCGGGTATCTTTTGAACAAAAACAAAATCTGCACTTTTCGCTCAATCGGAAGACTCGACAAAGGTACGTCGGGTCTTTGCGTTGTTGCGCTCAACACCCTGAGCGCGTCGCTCCTGTCAAAGGAGAAAATTAAAAAAACGTACTACGCCGTCGCCGAGGGAGTTTTCGTGGGCAGCGGAGTCATCGACAAGCCGATCTATCGCCCCGATCCGATGAAAACGCTGCGCTCGGTCGGAGAAAGCGGCGACAGAGCAGTAACGCACTGGAAAGCGATCTGTTGCGACGGAGAGAGAACTCTGCTCGAGATCAACCTCGAAACGGGCAGAACTCACCAGATCCGCGTGCATTTTGCCCATCTCGGCGCGCCGCTTACGGGCGACCGTCTTTACGGGAAAGAGCGCGACGACATAACCCACCAAGCTTTGCACTGCGGCAGGATGGAATTTGTCCACCCGATAACAAAACAGCCGACTACACTGAGCGCCGAAATGCCCGATGATATGAAAAAAATTGTCAAAAATATGCAGAAATGATCTTTCATTTTTTTGCTATGGATCGATTCCCGCTTTTCTGCGAACACTACAATATGTAGTATTTCAAACATCATTACAAATTGAAATCATGAATTTTAAAAATTTTTAATTTTTTTTTAAAAAAGTCTTTATTTTTTGCAATCAAAGTGATATAATACTGTTTGTATGTGTCCGGAAGAATACGGTTGTTTTTTCTTATTTGACAAAATATTACAATTTGTAACCTTCTTCCGCATTTTCTGTTTTTTCTTTATTTTCGTATTTTACCATATATTGTACATACATAGCCTGTATATTTCAAAGACAAGGAGTGTGTGAATTTGGAAAAGATAATAATCAACGGCGGCAATCGCCTTTACGGTGAGATCGATATCAGCGGCGCAAAAAACGCCGCGGTTGCCATCCTTCCCGCTACAATTCTTGCCGCCGACATTTGCAGAATAGAGAACATCCCCCAGATCAGCGACGTTACGATCATGCTCAAGATCCTCGAAAGCCTCGGAGCACACGTTAAATATATAAACAAGAACACCCTCGAGATCGACACGAGATTTGTCGACTGTTTTGAGATCCCCGACGACTACGCCAGGCACCTTCGCGCGTCATACTACATGATCGGCGCTCTGCTGGGCAGGTTCAACAACGCCAGGGTTTCAATGCCCGGCGGATGCAACTTCGGCGTCCGACCGATCGACCAGCACATCAAAGGCTTTGAAGCCCTTGGCTGCGACGTCAGGATCGACGACGGCATGGTTGTCGCTCATGCAAACAAAATGTACGGCAGCTCCATTTACATGGACGTCGTTTCCGTCGGAGCGACGATGAACATTATGCTCGCTTCCGTCAAGGCGAAAGGTCTGACCGTCATCGAAAACGCTGCGAAAGAACCCCATATCGTTGATCTTGCCAACTGCCTGAACTCCATGGGCGCGGACATCAGGGGCGCCGGAACTGACGTTATTAAGATCCACGGTGTTGAAGAGCTCCACGGCTGCAACTATTCCGTAGTACCCGACCAGATCGAGGCGGGAACTTATATGGTCGCCGTGGCCGCAACGGGCGGCAACGTCCTCATCAACCACGTTATCCCCAAGCACCTTGAATCCATCACTTCAAAGCTTGAGGAATGCGGAGTTGTTATCGAGGAATACGACGAAGCTGTCCGCGTCATCAGCGATTCAAGGCCCGGCAAATGCAACGTCAAGACTATGCCGCATCCCGGTTTCCCGACCGATATGCAGCCTCAGATGGCGACGCTTCTGTCCATCGCCAGCGGGACAAGCATCGTCTCCGAAAGCGTTTGGGACAGCCGTTTCAGGTACGTTTCCGAGCTGATGAAGATGGGCGCTGATTTCCAGGTCAACGGAAAGATTGCCGTGATCCAGGGCGTTGAAAAGCTCAGGGGTGCTCACCTGAAAGCCGTCGACCTTCGCGCCGGCGCTGCGATGATCATCGCAGGTCTCATCGCCGAGGGCAAAACCGAAGTCGAGGATATTGTCCACATCGACAGAGGATACGAAAACATTGTCGAAAAGCTCAAAAACGTCGGCGCCGACATCAAACGTGTTCCGATCCTGGAGCCGATCATGAGCAACGCCACGGCTTGAATTTTTACCACCGCTTTAATAAAACCAATAGTGGGGCTGTCGAATTAAAGCGTTTTATTTAGCAATTAGTCTTTTCAGAACACAAAAATAATGGATGATCGTGGTTGAGATTCTGTACGATCATCCATTTTTCAGTTTGTGCTTTGATGGTTTTCGCTGAATGCAACAGCCCCATAGGATAGAAGGATAATATATGTCTAAATTTTGCTCACTATTTTCTTCAAGCAGTGCAAACAGCACCTACATATCGTCCCAAGGCAGCGCGATCCTGGTCGACGCCGGCAACAGCGCAAAGCAGATCCTGCTCTCCTGCGAAAGGCACGGCCTGGAGACGGACGAGATTAAAGCCATTTTCATCACCCACGAGCATACCGACCACGTCAAAGGCGTGCGTGTGCTCGCCGGCAAGCTCGGCGTCCCTGTCTACGCAACGGAGAAAACGCTTCAAAGCATGATAAATAAAAAAGTCGTCGACGAAAAAACCGAAATAATCCCCGTTTCCCCTGCGGGAGAAAGTGTCGGCGGCATGGAGATCATCCCCTTTTCCACCCCTCACGACAGCGTGGACAGCGTCGGATACGTTGTGATGCTGCCGGACAGTAGGAAGATCTCGATCTGCACCGACCTCGGCGTTGTAACGGACACCGTCTTTAACGCCGTCAGCAAAAGCGATCTGATCCTGCTTGAATCGAACCACGACATCAATATGTTGAAAAACGGGCCTTATGACCCTGCGCTGAAAAGGCGTATTCTCTCGCAATTCGGGCATCTCCCGAACACCGACTGCGCCGCGACTGCGTTAAAACTGCTCGAGAGCGGAACGACCCGTTTTGTCCTCGGACATCTCAGCAAACAAAACAACACTCCAAAAATAGCCTATGCCGAAACAAAGCGGGCTTTCGACAGCATCGGAGCCGAAGAAAACTTTGACTACACTCTGTCGATCGCGTCGGACGACAATGAGATCATCAGGATCTGAACGGTGATATTAATGATAAACGTAACGCTGATAGTCCTCGGAAAACTGAAAGAAAACTACCTTCGCAGCGCCTGCGACGAGTATCTCAAAAGGTTGACCTCCCTTTGCAAGGTGAACGTCATCGAGCTCTCCCCTGCGCGCTTGCCGGATTCGCCCTCGCCCTCGCAGATCGCTCAGGCGCTCGAAAGCGAAAAATCTCAGATCCTCGCCAAAATCCCGAAGAATTCAAAAGTCGTAGCAATGTGCATCGAAGGCAGACATATGACGTCGAAACAGTTCAGTTCATTTTTTGACGACACCGCCGTTGCAGGTCATGGCAGCGTCACTTTCATCATCGGAAGCTCGTACGGCTTATCCGAAGAGCTCAAGAACATGAGCGACCTCAGATTATCCATGTCCGAAATGACTTTTCCGCATCAGCTCGCAAGAGTTATGCTCCTTGAACAGATCTACCGCGCATTAATGATCTCGAGCAAAAGAAAATATGATAAATAGCAAAAAGCTCTTTTCTTTTTTTGTTAAATATGATACAATTGATTCAGATAGTAATTGAGTGGAGGAATTTAAAAATGAGTAAAGCATTTAAGTCTGTTGCTTTGTTTTTGTCTGTTATCATTGCGCTCCTTGCGATCTCGTCTGCGAGCGTTGTTTTCGCGGAGGAAGACGACGATCTTATCCAGTACTCCGGCACAAGGAATCTGAGCATCGAAGTCGGCCAGAGCGCCCAGCTCGAGATCCCGGCAGGAATGGAGTCTCCCTTCTCTTACTATACCAGCGATCCCGACGTGCTGAGCGTAAATCCTTTGGGATCTATCCTCGGGCTTAAACCCGGACAGGCTACGATCAAAGTCACAAACGGTACTCATTACCAGCTTTATGACTACACCGTGAAAGAAAAAGTGACCCAGCCTGAACCCACCACCGCTCCCCCGACGACGATGAAAACTCTGACAGTCCTCGGAACTCTCAAGCTGTCCATCGAAAAGGGCAAAACCGTCACTCTTTCCCACGCAGGCATAGCCGGCGACATAACATACCGTTCCGGTAATCCGGATATAGCGACGGTTTCCAATAGAGGCGTTGTCACCGGCGTAAAGATCGGCACGACTTACGTCCAGGTGTTCAACAATACTCATGTCCAGAACTATGAGGTTACTGTTACCGAAGTTGTAAAAGAGACCACCACCGTTGAAGAGACGACCACCGGAGTCCCCGAAACCGTCACAATCAACAGCGTTGTTGAAGAAGAATCGACGACCTATCCCGACATCGATTCCTCCGCAACGGTCGAAACTCAGCCCGACAACAGCGAACTTAAAACAAGAATCATAATCATCACGGTTGCTCTGATTGTTGTTATCATCGTTGCGGCAGTGCTGATCTACAAATATGTTGCCTCAAGAAACGACGACTACCCCGTTGATTTCTACCCGGACGACGACTTCATCAACGATCCCGGCGCAGAGGACATCGTTGAAGACGAGGAGTTCTCGGAAGACTCTTACGACGAAAGCGGCTACGAGGATGACTATGAGTCGCCCGAAGAGCAGGCTGCAGACACTCCCGCAGAAAAAGCCGAAGCCCCGGCGAAAGACAGCTTTGATGCTCCCCTTGCCGACGATCTGCCGGACGACACGGACGACGGCACATTCCTGCTGTAACAGCAAACAGCCTCTGCACTAAGAGTATGTTCTCGAAATTGCGAGAGTAAAAAGCTCTATCGAAAGTGCAGGACGATCTACGCTTTAAAAACATAATAGTCCCTGCTATGGTAAACAAGACAACGGTACGAGGATCATCCCCGTACCGTTGTTATTTGTGAAAGTGTTTTACAGTATAATAATACAAAATTGGCAAAAAACTGTTGACTTATACAACAAGTGGTGTTATTATGTAATTATTGATAACCGTATGGTTTTATTATTCCCATATTTATTCATATTTAATCTTTTGAAATGAATCTTAATGAAATCTTAATACAATTCATAGTTGTTTCTTAATCAGCTTTTGTGTTAGAGTTTTCATGGCAAAAAATTTGGTTATCACTCCTGCGCAGGGTTTCCCTTTCCCTCCAACCGGGAGTTTTAATGTGAAATATTGAGAAAGGAGAATGATTTGAAAAGGGATTTCGAGAAAAGATTAACAAATATTAAAATAAAACAAATAATATAAGAAAAGAGGTAAAACAATGAAAACCACAAGGAAAATTATTTCAATAGTTTTAGCGGTGCTGTTTTTGATGAGCGCGATGATCGTTCCCGCATCGGCGGCAGGCGTTTCCCCGAATGCATCGAAGAAAATCACACGCTACAATGTATTGGTGCTTGATATGTCGGGCTCTATGGACGGAGAACCGCTCAAACAGCTTAAAATCGGCTGCAAAAAATTTGTCGACGATCTTTTCACCAAAAGCGGTGACGACAACTATGTTGCCATTGTGACATTCAGTAGCTCTGCAAGCATCAAGCTTAGCTTCTCTAACGATAAATCTGCAATAAATACAGCGATCGACAGCTTAAGCGCTTACGGAATGACTAACATTTCTGACGGAATAAACAAAGCGGTTTCCCTTTATAAAGATCTTTTTAGTAACCAGGGAGTTAATGCCAACAACGTTATTTCCAACATTCTTGTTATGAGCGATGGTCTCCCGAACGAGGGTACCGAAACCGTTTCGGGATTTGAATCCTTGATGAACACGATACATCAAAGCTATAACACTTTGAACTTCTATTCTTTCGGATATTATCACAACCTGAGCTCTAGCAATATTACATCAGCGGAAGAGATCATGAGCGTTATAGGCGACTATACACGTGTCAGCGACGGTTCTTCTCTTAAATTCGACTTCGGAGAATTGGCGCCTGTTAACGGCGTAACGATCAGGATTGCATGTCCGGTCGACGTTGAAGTTTCTCTCGACGGATCCACAGTAAAACTCAACAAGGCAAACACGCATACTTTCTTCGGCGATCTCACGTTTGAAAACAACGGTGAAACAAAAATCCTGACTCTTCAGTACAGAGAGAATTATACAATAAAGATCACAGGTACCGGCACAGGCAAGATGGATTATTCGCTCACCTACACTCTTAACGGCGGAGAAATCAGAACAGTTTCCTTCAGCAGCGTTGATATTACCCCCAGCACGATCATCACATCAACGTTCAACGATGATACATTCAACCAGATCAAGAAAGAAGTTTTGAACATTGACGTCGATGGAGACGGAAGAATCGACTCGCAGTTAGAGCCCGGAACGGGTGGTGGAAATTCTTCCAAAAAAACCTCTGTATTTGATATAATTACAGGTTCTGTTTTGGGTATTATTTTTGCTCCGTTCATTCTTCTATTCTATGCCGGCTTTGGACTTTTCAGCGCGATATTTACTATCGTGGGAATTCCGTTTGCACTGATCGCATCACTTTTCAGCTAAAACCACATGATATAAAAGGAGCTGTCACTCATAGTTTTCTATTTGTGGCAACTCCTGTTCTTTTGTAAGGGGGATAAAATCAAATGAAAAAACTCTTATCTGTTTTGTTGATAGTATGTTTTCTTTTGCCAAACAGCGCAATGATTTCTTATGCGGCATCAACATATACCAGCGGTTATTACACCTACACCGTTTCGTCGGGAAAAGCGACGATCGACAGCGTTTCCGACGACATCAGCGGTGCGGTCACGATCCCGTCAACCTTGGGCGGTTATACTGTTAAAGCTATTGCAAACGCATCCTCACAGTCAGACGGAGCGTTTTATCGCTGTACAGACATAACGTCTATTACTATACCGTCAACTATTACCAATATCGGTGATTACGCTTTTGCCTGGTGCACCGGTATGAAGAGCGTTACAATTCCGTCAAGCGTCACGAGGGTCGGCAAATGTGCTTTCACCTATTGCAGAAGTCTTGAATCCGTGAATGTTCCCGACAGCGTTACCTCTCTTGGCGGAGCAGCCTTTAACTCCTGTAGCAGCCTGAAATCGGCGACGATCGGATCGGGCATAAAGGTTATCGACACCGACACATTCAGGTTTTGTTCGTCGCTGGAATCCTTTGTCGTTCCCGGTAGCGTAACAAGTATAGGCGCATACGCTTTCGCCTCATGCACGTCGCTGCAAACCATTGAAATACCTTCAAGCGTAACGTCAATCGGCGAAAAGGCATTCAGCGGCAGCAATAATGTGACAATCAAGTGTGAAGCAGGCTCGTATGCGGAGCAATATGCAAAAGAGCAAGGATTGAGTACCGACACAAGCGGAATTCAGAGCGCACCTAACCCAGTACAAATCGGAATTGGTGGAGATGCAACGATAAATATCTATAAAGCTGTTAGTTGGGCGGAGGGAGAAGCTGCAATCCTCGGCAAAGGTGAGGCTCACACAAAATTAGATGATGTAATTGTTGAATATAAAGATAAGAGAAATAACACAAAAAGGGATATAGCAAATTCCACCTATAAGATTTCTCTTGAAGATACAAAATATGGTGTTACTCTAATAAAGAATGGTTATCAAGACTATATTATCCCATCAGAAGTATTTAGTGCATTTCAGTATTCACAAACTGCGGATTTGGATATTTATATGCGGGATGACAAAAAGGATGGCAAACCGTATGTTTCGTCAGTATATGGCAGGGAATCGGGGAAAAAAGCGGTATTTACAGATCTTTCCCATAAAGAATTGAAGGTCGTTGAGAAGGAAACATACGATATAGTTTTATCGGCAGGAAATACAAAAGGAAAAAAGATTACATATGCTATTGGTCAAGATGTATTTCATCAAGTTAGCAATTCTTCTGGGGTGTTCTCATCACAAGATTTATATCGAGAGCTTTCTGATCAAACCTCGAAGAAAATATATGCTTTTATTGTTTCTTCTGATGGCGTAGATACACAAGAAATAAAGTTAAAGAAATTCCTTACAACAGATGAGGATACAATTCTAAATACGCTTGACGATGGCAAAATCAGTTTGTTAGGAAAAGACGGTTTTAATCTTACCATTTCAGGAACAGGGTTTATAGATGGTATGGAGTTTAGCCTTGATGCCTTTAAAGATCTACCAATTGGCTTTGAAAAAGATGGAAGCAAATACAAAGTTTCTCTTGGATTGGATTTGTTTTCTGCGAAGAATGAAACAAAGGGATCAAGTACAACGGGTACAAAATATAAGGACGATTGGGAGTTTAAAACCTTTAAGGATGAAGTAAAAGATTTAAAACGGACATGTAGTGAGGCATTTAAAGATTGGAAAGATGATCAATCCAGCAAAAAAAAAGCATATGAAAAAGCCAAGAGCATTCGAGACAAATATGACAAAAAAGTGTCAAAGGTTAAATCAAGAGAAAAAGGATTCGAAGTCAGTTTTTTGGGATATTGGGAATTTGAAATATTAGATGGCGGAAAGTTGGTTACAACGGATATCGGCGGAACACTTACTGGAAAATTTGAGTTTACATACACGCAAAACGGATTTGTTTGGGTTATTCCAGAGTATACATATTTTGCCTTTAGTGTTACACTTTCTGCATCAATTAACGGTGCACGAACCGTTCCAGATTACAATTTGCCTCTTGAACTAAACATATCTGTAAACCTTATTCCAAAGCTGCAAGTCGGTGGTGGTATTGGGTGGAAAGATATTGCTTCAGCTGGATTTTGGGGTAGTGCCGAGCTTAATGTCCTTATTGAATTCATGAAACATCACACAACTGGTGATGTAACGGGAAAATTTGGTTATGAAGCTACGTTTCTGTATATTTTTGGAACTAAAAAAACACTTTTGGAAGGAACGTTACATTTATGGGATCGACATTGGGGATCTTCTAAAAAATCAGCTAAAGCCATTCAAACAAATCCATTGATAGGATCATCTTCAAGTGTCGTTTCTTCAGGAGAAACAGAAATTGAACCAACAGATAGAACTTACATTACTTCTACCTCTCAATGGTTGGGAGATAAGATAGAAAAAAATAATAATAAAAAGTCAAAATCTTTATCTTCTGGTGGAGTCGAGTTTAAAACATTACAAACGGGAGTTTTTGAGTACGCACAATCTCAAGTTGTTGCTGTTGGAAATAAACTTGTTATGGTTTATATAGAAGATGCTTCAAATCGTGACGAATATAATAGAATGCGTCTGATGAGCACGGTTTATAATCCCACAACTAATATGTGGAGTGCGCCAGTTGCTGTTTGTGATGATGGATATAATGACGTGTATCCTTCTCTTGCAAGTGATGGAAACAAGGTTTATGTGACGTGGCAAAAAATTTGTAAAACTTTGACAGTGCAAAACAGCAATACTGCTGAATCGATTATTAAGAATTCGGAAATATATATTTCTGAATATAACATATCAACAGATAAGTTTAATAATGCTAAACGAATCACAAACAATTCTGTGTATGACTATTCTCCCAAAATTGCAGTTAGCAACGGTACGCCTACTGTTTATTATGCAAGTTGTCTGAATAATGATATGTCAAAAACAAGTAATAATACGATAAGCAAATACTCTGGATCAACCGTATCCATACAAGCGTCGTCGCTCAACTATATTCATAATATTGTTGTATCATCAAACGGAAAACAAGCTGCTTATCTTATGGATAAAGACGGAATCGTGTCTGATGGTTCTGATGTTAGTGCTTATGTGATCGGTAGTACATCAAAAGAAATATCTATTGATAAAGCAATCGGCGACATCGCCTATGCAAAGATTGATGGCGTTGAAACTCTACTTTTTACAGACCAGTCCTATATATATTATTATGATAACGAGAACGAACTACACTCTGTCTATGTTGGGACATCTGATATTGCTGGAGGTTTTTATCCCTTTGAAACAACTGAGGGACTTGGAATTTTGTGGAGTGTTAACAATGGTGATGGAAGCAATAGCCTCTGGGGAATGTCATATGCGGACGGAGAATGGAGCGAAAGCGTATGCTTAAGTGAACAAAGTGATAAGCTTTCATCCATAACGGTAACTGCTTTAAATGGTAAGATGTATGGTGTTGTGTCAGCCACCCAAGTCGATTATTCGGAGGAAACGGGTGTTGCAAAAGGTGAAACAGCACTCAAATCTTTCAGATTTACTGATTTTACGGATATTTCTATTATAAATACTGTTGCATTTGAAGAGGATTTTGCGGCAGGTCAGGCGGGCTATTTTGACGTATATGTAAAGAACAATGGCACTACAAATGTAAACTCCATCACTTTTACAGTCAGTGATACACTTGGAACTTATTCGACTCAGACTATAAGTGTAGAATTGCCTTCAGGTAGCACGCAAATTGTTACATTGATATATCCTGTCCCTACAAACTATACATCGACTGAATTAACCATCGTTGCGAGCACCAATAGTATTGATGCAAAACAAGAAGACAATTCTTATAGCATTGAAATCGGTAATCCAGATCTGTATTTCGGCGATGTCGTTGTAAGTGAGTATGGCTCAGGATACATAGTTGAAACAAAGCTATACAATGCGAGTGATATACCTGCTGAAAACGCCTTGTTGTTTATCAAGTATAATTCTAAGGATAGCAATGCTGCTGAGAGCTACGAATGTAATGCTTTGGAAAAGAATCAAGCCATTCCAATCGCGCTCACGATTAAATATGAGGATTTGGTGTTTGATGAGGACAACTGCGCCTTTGTCTATCTATTTATTGGAAATGACGAAGACAATGCTGTGCCTGTGCTGCTGGTAAAGACAAACGATGTGAGTTGCGGGCATACATATACGACACAAAATGAGCTTTTTCAGCCAACTTGCACAGAGAACGGAATATCAGAAATCTGTTGTATTGACTGTGGAAAAACATTAGAGACTATTGAGCAAAATGCTCTTGGTCATAGCTTTACAAACTACATTTACAACAATGATGCGACGACAGAAGCAGATGGAACCGAAACGGCAAAATGTGATCGTTGTGATGTCCTCAATACACGTACAGCGGTTGGAACGATAATTGGTGTTAATCTTCAAAGTATTTCAATCAAAACTACCCCAAATAATACAACGTATTATGTTGGCGAAACGTTGAACACTGCAGGTCTTGTGCTTACAGCCACATATAGCGATAGTTCATCAAAAGACATAACAAGCGGCTTCACCTGCAACCCGACGAAACTAACAACCGCAGGTCAACAGACGATTACAGTTACATATCAGGGAAAAACGACTTATTTCACTGTAACGGTAAGCTCTACGACGCAAGGGAAGGTAAAATCCGTTTCGATTAGCAACATGACGATTGGCTACAAATCCTCCGCCAATCTCAGACCGCAAATTACAGCCGACAGCGGCGCAAGCTACACTGTAACGTATTCGTCCTCCAACCCGTCAGTTGTTTCAGTTGACAACAGTGGCAGAGTTACTAGCAACAAGACGTTTGGTTTCACCCCTGGCTCGGCAGTGATTACTTGCAAAGTGACAGATTCTAACGGCAACTCCGTGACCGATACCTGCCTGGTTACAGTAAACTTCTCCACCATGCAGTGGATAATCAAGATACTCCTGTTCGGCTGGCTGTGGTATTAACCCCCTTTGCATTGCATCTGAATAACAGCGTTTAATGAAAAAACATGGTTGTCGTTTTTCGGCAACCTTGTTTGTTTTGATCATCTGTTGTTATTTACTGTTTTCCTCATAACAACTGAAAATTGTAAAAATAAGCGGTACGAGGATCATCCCCGTACCGTTTCTTTATTCCTCTATTTCCTTTAAATATCTCTCCAGTGCGTTCTGCCATGGCGGGAGTCTTTTGAAGCCTGCCCTATCGAGGCAAGATTTCGAAAGCCTCGAGTTCTTCGGCCTTTTAGCTTTTGTGGGATACTGCTCGGTCGTGATATGGTTGACCTTTGATTTGATCGAGGCAAACGAGAAAATCTCCTCGCAAAACTCCGCCCATGAGCAAACGCCCTCATTCGTTGCGTGATACACTCCATACTTTTCCGTCATGATCATATCGCATAGCAGCTTCGACAGGTCATAAGTATATGTCGGCGAACCGATTTGATCTGCCACGACGCGCACCTCTTCGTTCTGCGATCCGACGCGCATCATCGTTCTGACAAAATTGCCGCCGTTTTTGCCGAACACCCACGACGTTCTGACGATAAAGGACTTTTCAACGTTTTTGATTACCGCTTCTTCGCCCAGGAGCTTTGTCTTGCCGTAGACGTTTTTCGGGTTTTTCTCAAAGTCAACCTCAAGGAAATTATCGCCTTCGTCGCCGAAAACATAGTCCGTGCTGATATAAACCATCTTCGCCCCGATTTCCTTTGCGCAAAGAGCGATATTCTCCGTTCCGTCGGCATTGACCGCACGGCATTTTTCCTCGTCATCCTCCGCCCTGTCGACCGCTGTGTAGGCGGCGCAGTGGATTATCGCGTCGGGCATGCAGTTTTCGATAAAACCGAAAGTCTGCCGCCTGTCGGTTATGTCGAAATCCTCAACGTCGGCTCCTACACATTCAATTTTCCGCTCGTTGAGCTCGCGGACAACGTCGTATCCAAGCTGCCCTTTTACTCCTGTAACAAGTACTTTCATAGGTCAAACAACACCCCTCAAAGCCTAAACTTGCAGGGGTGTATCCTTTCAATATGATAGCAATGCTGCTTTGTCGTATTCAAAATACACGTCGCTGTCGGCAAGCAGCGGAGCTTTGAGATCCTTCTGGCTCATGGTGAATTCGCCGCTCCCCCAATCTATCCCGAACGCAGGGTCGTCAAACCTGACGCTGCGGTCGTTCTCGGGGCTATAGTACTTGTCGACCTTATAGTTGAGCATCACATCCGGCGTAAGCGACACGAAACCGTGCAAAAAACCTGCGGGGACGTAGAGCATCCTATTGTTCTGCGCCGAAAGCTCCACGACGATATGTTTCAAAAAAGTCGGAGAGCCGTGCCTGACGTCGACGATTACGTCGTTTATTGCGCCACGGACGCAGGAAACAAGCTTGACCTGCGCGTCCGGATCCTTCTGGCAATGAAGCCCGCGCAGCGTTCCTTTTTTTTGAGAAAATGACTTGTTGTCCTGGACAAAAGTGTCGTTAATGCCGATCTCTTCAAACGCTCTTTTGCTGTAGCTCTCGCAAAACCAGCCTCTGTTGTCGCCGAAAACTT
>JAFTCG010000036.1 GCA_017454815.1 Clostridia bacterium | reverse complement strand
GGCTTTGCCACCCTTGACTTTTCGTCCGGTTCCGTGCTATATTACAAACAAGGCAACAGCGAATCACTTCGCTGCCGCCTCAAAAATATTTTTTCTGTTTTCACTGCATTTCTGCGTTTACACAAAATTTGGGATAGAGCCGTTTTGTATTATTCATTTTTCAGTTTTCAGTCTTCATTATTCATTAAATTGATTTGACAGGATTTTCTAACTTAAAACTGAAGACTTAAAACTTAAAAACGGTATAATATTGCAAATGTGTTGTTTCTATTCTACACCGCATTGGAGGTTTACACAATATTTGGGACGGTTTCGAAAAGACGGTCATTCCATATGGCCGTCTTTTTCATGTATTCATGGTATGAGAATGTCTGATATGTCTTTGGAGCTTCCTCGCCGCCTCTACAAAACCACGCCGTTGATCACGGTCGTCAATACGTTATAGTCTTCATCGACCGCGATGAGATCGCAGTCGTATCCTTCCTCCAGGCGGCCTTTGTTCAGCCCCATGAGCTCGGCGGGAGTTTTTGAAGCCATTGCGAAGGCTTCTTTTTCGGGGATGCCGAACTCTATCGCTTTTTTCACGCATTGCAGGAGCGTTGAGGCGCTCCCTGCGATCGAGCCGTCGCCAAGGCGTGCGACCGAATCCGAAACAGTGACCTGCTGACCTCCGAACTCATATTCTCCGTCTTTCAGACCCGTCGCCCTCATTGAGTCGCTGATGAGCACCATGCGCTCGCTCGTGAAGGTGCGATAAAGCATCTTCACCACGCTTTTGTGCAGATGCAGACCGTCGCAGATTACCTGGACATATATATTCTCGTCGACTGCCGCGCCGATCGGGCCGGGAGCTCTGTGGTGAAGTCCGGGCATGGCGTTGAAGGTATGGGTCAGGCATTTTGCGCCGCGCTCGATGGCAAGGAGCGTTTCGCCGTAGTTTGCGTCGGTGTGGCCGATCGAAACGACAGCGCCGCATTTTTCGATAAAATCAAGGCTGCCGGGCAGCTCGGGTGCAAGGGTCACCATCTTCACGTTTTTCAGCGCGCCGAATTCCTCCGAATCGGGGTTTTTGACGAATTTTTCGTTCTGCGCGCCTTTTCGGTTTTTTGAAATATACGGCCCCTCGAGATGAAAGCCGAGTATCTGCGCGCCCTTTGTCCGGGGCAGATCGGCGTTGACGACGTTTTTTATCTTCTCCATGTCGACCGTCATCGTCGTCGGGAGGAAGGAAGTTACTCCGTTTTTTGCGAGGAATTCGCTCATTTTATCGAGCTTGTCCCCGTCCATTGTGTCAAAGCCGACGCAGCCGTGGGTGTGCACGTCGATCAGTCCTGGGAAAACCTTCGCTCCCTTCAGATCAACGCCGGCTTCATCTGTGCGACAAATTTTCTTTATCTTTCCGTTCTCGGAGATTATGTCCGTCAAAACTCCGTTGACACAGCAGTTTTTGAAAATCATATCAAAACCCCTTTGGCTCATTTCGGGTACGCCTCTTTGTCGCAGATGAGGGTGACGTCGGGGTGGAGCTTCAGCAGGGCAGCCGGCAGATTCAGCTTCATCCCGTCGCCGAGGAGCTCCGAAATGACCTGCTTTTTGCCCGCTCCGTTCGCCATGAGGATGATCCTCTTTGAATTGAGTATCGTAAGTATCCCCACCGTCAGAGCCTTTTTCGGCACTTCGTCGACCGAGCTGAAAAATCGAGAATTCGCTTTTATCGTGCTCTCGGTCAGGTGGGTTATGTGGGTGTAGGGGTACATCACGGAATCGGGCTCGTTGAAGCCGATATGCCCGTTCGAGCCGATGCCGAGGATCTGCATATCTATCCCGCCGACGCGCCCTATCATGCGCTCGTAGTTTTCGCATTCGCCCTCCGGATCGTCTGTTTCGCCGTTTAGCAAATGTGCGTTTTCTCTCTTAATATTGATTTTGGAAAAAAGATTTTCCTGCATATACGCGTTGTAGCTGTTCGGGTCGTCCTTTTTGATGGGATAATATTCGTCGAGGTTGAAGCTCACGGTGTTCGAAAAATCGATCTGCCCCGCCGAGCACATTTCGGACAGGTTTTCGTAAAGCCCGAGCGGAGTTGAGCCTGTTGCAAAGCCGAGAACGCTGTTTGGCTTCAGGGTCACCTGCGCCAGGACGAGCTGAGCGGCTTTTTTTGACATTTCATCGTAGTTTTCACAAACCGTTATTCTCATCTTCATCACCTGCTTTTATTAGTTTCTTCTCGTTGAGCTTGACAAGCTTTGCAATGATCGGCGAAATGACCGCGCCGAGCGCAAACTCAACGACAGCCAGCAACGCCGTGCCCTTAAAGAAAAGAGAAGAGGAGCTCCCGTCGTCGAGCCCGATCCTCATATAATACGCCCTGAAAAACAGGAAATAAAGAACAATTATCAACAAATTCCTTACGGCCGGCCAAACGAAAGCGGCGGCAAACGTTGCGAGCGTTCTGTTTTTTTTGACGGCCAGACGGTTGTAAACGATCGAAGTAAGGACTCCTGCGATGGTACCGATCATCAAACATGCGCAGACCCCTGCGGATACATTTGTTTTTATGAATCCCGCAACAGAAGGCCGGAACATTGCACATAATCCGAACACAAACCCGATCCATGCGCCGCCGAGGTTGTCGGAGATGACGCAACCGAGCAGGACGGGCACAACGCAAAGCACGTTGATGAGATCCACCGTCCATTCCACCTTGATCGTCTGGAGCGCCACAATGACAGCCGTCAGCACGATCATCTCGAGAAGCAATACGACGTTTTTTCTTTTATTCTTATCTGACATTCTATAACTCCTCGCCGCGCGCCAAAACACGGCTGAAATGTTATTTCCCGAACGTTTTCTGCCCGACGTAAACGAGCCTGATGATTATCGGCGAGAGGATCGCGTTGACCGCAAGCTCGATGAGGAAATTCAACCCGACGAAGGACGTCAACATATAGGTCGTGACGTTGCTGCCCGCCGCCCATTCGACGAGCAGGGGCATAAAGAAGATCCTGCAACCGATGAGGAAAACGCCCGTGTTCACAACAGGCGCAACGATCGCCGCGCAGACAGCCGCCGCATTTTTGCTTTTAGCGGAAATGAGCCTGTAAACTCCCCACGCCGCAAGTCCGGCAAGAGCGCCCTTCAGGATGCACGTCAGGATCGTGCCAATCGGGTTGACCGCCATGAAAACGGCCGCGTCGCCGCCCAGGAGCACCGCGAGCCCGAAAGCACAGCCGAGCCAAGCCCCCGCAACAGCGCCGAAAAGGATCGCGCCCGTCACGATCGGCACAAGCACGAGCGAGATGCTGAAAACGCCGAAGTGGATGTACCTGCCGATGAACTGCAGCACGACGACGATCGCCGTGAAGATCGCAACTCCTGCGATCCACTGGGTGCTGCCGAGCGAGGTTTTCGTTTTGTTGTTTGTCATTTTATTTATCCTCCTTGCTGCTGCTCCCGTGCGGGATGTAGCGCAAAATTTTAAACAAAACTAATATATATTCTGTTGTTTAAAGCTGTTGTGGTTATTTCTTATTCTTTTCGTAGATCATCCTCAGGCCGTCGAGCACGAGCGTCGGGTCGTATGTGACCTCATTTTTGCAGTTGGAGACGATATTTTTTGCGTAACCGCCCGTCGCGACGATAGCTTTGACCGGCTCATCGAGCTCGTCCTCAAAGCGTTCTATCATGCCGTCGAGCATCGCGGCAGTGCCGTAAACTGCGCCGGACTGCATGCAGTCTATCGTGTTTTTTCCGATGACGTGCTTTGGGGCTTTGAGCTTAACGCTCGTCAGGAGCGAAGCGTTTCCGGCGAGAGCGTCGAGCGCGACCCTGACTCCGCAGCTGATGACCGTTCCGACGAAGCTGCCGTTTTTGTCCAGCGCGGTGATCTTGGTCGCCGTTCCCAGGTCGATCACGATCGAGGGGACGGGATATTTCTCCTTCGCCGCAACGCAGCCGGCGACGATGTCTGCGCCGAGCTGTGCAGGGTCGTCGCTGAGGATGTTCAGCCCCGTTTTCACCCCCGGACCGAGGACAACAGGAGTTTTGCCCGTCACCTTTTCGCAGGCTTCTTCGACCGCAGAGGCAATCTCGGGCACGACGTTGGAGATGACGCAGCCGGAAAAAACGCTGCCCTTCACGTTGTTGAGGGCAAAGATGTTGCAAAAATCGCAGGCGTACTCGTCCGCGGTTTTGGATTTATCGGTAAAAAGCCTGCTGACAAAGATGCATTCTTCCCCTTCAAACGCGCCGATAGTCACGTTTGTGTTGCCAATATCTATCGCCAAAATCATGGTTATCCGACCTTCGATCATGTTTTCACCGTTGCGGCGCATCAGCGCGCTTTTGCACCGACGGCGTCTGTTTTTATATTATAACTCTTTTCGGGCAATTTTTCAAGTCCTGCGGCGACAACACGGTAAAAAGCAGTGTCTATAACAGGAAAACAGGCTCCCGGAGGTCGTTCCCCGAAGTCTGTTTATTTCCAATATAACAAAAATGTAAGTTGTCTAACAATTTTAAAGTTCAAATCAATCAAATCAGTTCGTATTCAATTGAGTTTTCCTCGGCATATTCCTGCGCGGTGCTCTCTGCAACGCACCTGATGATCAGTTTTTCGGAGCATCCCATGAATGCGTCCGGACCGAATTCTTCAACCGTTTCGCGGATCGTCACGCTCTCAAGGTTTACGCAGTCCGCGAAGGCGGCGATGCCTACGGTTTTGACGGTTTGTGGCATTTCAAATGCTTTGGAGTCGTTTCCGAGGGGATACTGAACGATCTGGGTTTTGTCCTTGTTGTAGAGCGCGCCGTTTTTGTCGGCGGAGTAGTTTTTGTTGTTTTCGTCCACAACGATCTTTTTGAGGTCACTGCTCCACGAGAGAGCGGTTCCGCCCATCTGGGTTTCGATCACTTCAACGGTATCGGGGATATAGATCTCCTGCGCCATGTTGAGCCCTTCGAGCGAATAGGCTCCGATGTAAGTGATGCCGGACAAGATTTTTACCGTCCTGACGGACGAGCCGAACTCGTCCCAAAAGTCCAACGAAATGTCGCCCGCGTCCCAAAGCGCGCCGGACCCGGTGATGGTCACGGTTTTTTCGCCGCTGTCGTAGCTGTAGAAGGCGTTGTCGCCGCATTTTCCCGTTGCGGTCGGGGCGTTGGTCTTTTCCTCGGTCTGTTGCTCGGTCGCTTGCGTTTGCTTGGCGATCTCCACGGTCGGAACGTCGTTCGCCTTATTCATCTCGAAAAACAAGACCGTTCCCACCGCCAAAAGCGCTACGATGACGATCACAACTGCGACCGCTCCGAGCCCGGATGATTTTTTCTCTTTTCCCATTTATCCCCACTCCAAAACAAAGATCTATACTGTAGAATTATATATTATTTGGCTTTGCTTTGCAAGTGTTTTTTCACATTTTCAGGCGTTTGCGCCGCAGAATGATTTGTGGGAGCTGATGTAAGCGTTGACTGTGTCCTTTGCGTCGACGTATGCCATGTAGCTCATGTAAGGATATTCGACCTTGAAAACTTTTCCGCAGTACGGACATACTTTAACATATTCTACCCTTGCGCAATTTTTGATTTTAGAAGCTTTCCTTGTCATTGTTTTTTCCTCCAACTCAATTTTTTGATTTTGTTCGGCTACCCCCGAACTACATGTACATTATACCTCCCGAAATCTTAACAAACAACTACACAACGCATTAATGTTTGATTAATGAATTATTATGAATTATTATGATTTTCGGCGAAAATCGTCACGAAAGCCGCTTTTTTGCGCCAAAACGGGCAAACTGCCGCTCCAAGACCGCCGATAGCGTCACAACTGATCGAAAACTTATTAAGATTTGCTTAACATACGCATAATTTTCGTTAAAAGCTATTGTTATAATCCTATTTTCATTATATAATTGTTTGCATAAGAAAGGAGTTGGAAAGAAAATGAACAAAATTGATAAAGAAAAGATAACCATTCTGGCTTGCGACGACGATATTGACATCGTCAATTCAATAAAACTAATCCTGCGCGTGGAGGGTTACAACGTCGTCACCGCTTCAAACGGAAGGGAAGCTCTTGAAATCGTAAAGGGCGGCGGGATTGACCTTGTGATCATGGACGTCATGATGCCGGAAATGGACGGCGTCGAAGCCACGATGGAGATAAGAAGCGCCGGATACAACATCCCCATTTTGATCGTCACCGCAAAGGGCGAACCCGACGAAAGAGTTCTCGGGCTCAAAGCCGGCGCAAACGACTACATCGTAAAGCCATTCTATGCGCCCGAGCTTCTTCTTAGGGTTGAGAAGCTACTGGAGATGATCGGTAAACACGACGAACACGACGAACACGGCGAACACGACGAACACGGCGAACACGGCGAACACGGCGAACACGGCGTCTTTCGCAACGGTCCCATCATCATCTATGACGACGCAAAACGAGTAGAAGTCAACGGCACGCCGGTCGACCTGACCCCGACGGAGTATTCTATTTTAAAGGTATTCGTCCAAAACGCAGGCGTCGTCATGTCCCCGAAGGAGCTCTATCGCAAGGCGTGGGACGAGGATCCCTACGGAAACGAGAACACCGTGCTTGTCCACATCAGGCATATCCGCCAGAAAATCGAGATCGACCCCGCAAACCCGAGATATATCGTCTCTGTTTTCGGACACGGCTATAAGATGGAAAGGCTGGGCTGATTTTGAACATAACTCTGAAAACGACTACGGACAAGGTCATCGCCGCAGTGATTTACGTTCTCTCGTCCATGATAGCGACCGGCTCGGCGCTGATGGTGGTATATCTCCACAACTTCGGCGGCTACGATCTCGTCGCCGCGAAAGTCAATGAGAGCGATATGGTCGGCTCGATCCCGGCGAAGGTCGCGCTTATTCTGCGCTACCCTGCCATAGGGCTGCTTGTTGTGAGCCTTGTTTTCACGATGTTTGTCCTCGCGACGATCATGGCCAACGCCGATTACGACCCGGACAAACTCAAAATAATCGACAGGATCCCGTTCGACGTGTTTTCTATGATCATGGCGTTCCTGATAGCTTTTGACCTTTCGATGATTCTTCTTGCGAGTTCGGCTCAGTCGTCGGGCGGGAACAACGGCGACCTGACGCTCATCAACCTGATCGCATATATCACGATCACGATCGCTTTTCTGCTGCTGCTCGTATACTTCGACTCCGTTGCCGTCAGGACGAAGGGCGGCAGCCTTTTCCAAAACACTGTGATCTGCAAGCTGTTTCGCAAGAAAAAGGACGACAATGAGGACCCGGATAATGGCAAAGAAAAGCAGGGCAGCACCTTGTTTATGACAAAATTCTTCATCATCGCTCTCGTTTTCGTTATGATCGACATTGTCGTCGTTGCCCTGAATTTCATCAACTCATACTCGTCCGGCGACGTCAAAACGTCGAGGAACGTGGTGCTCCTATCGGCGCTGCTGATCCTCGTTGCGTTCATCATCGGGTTGCTGTTCCTCTTCTTCACGATCAATTTCAACCGTCTGAGGGAAAACGGCGCCATGATCGTCAGCAGTCTTGACTCCAACGTCGACTCCAACGTTGACTCGCGCATCCTCTTTGGCGACTTCAAGGAGATCAACAACGAATTCATCCAGATGAACGAAGAACGTATCAAAGCGCTCGAGGAAAAGAACAGGAACGTAACATTGCGCAACGAGCTGATCACAAACGTCTCCCACGACATCAAAAGCCCGCTCACGTCCATCATAAACTATTCGGACATCATCTGCTCGGGAAAATGCACCGAGGAAGAGCTTAAAAACTACAACGAAATCATCAAAAAGCAGTCCGGCAGGCTCACAAATCTTCTCCAGAATCTCATCGACATCTCCCTCATCAGCTCCCGCACGATCGCCAACAACCCCGAAAAACTCAACCTCAACATCTTCATGGCGCAGGTGCTCGATGAATGCGAAGAAAAGTTTTCGAGACGAAACCTCTACGTCGTCAAGAACATCATCGAGGACGACGTCTACATCATGGCGGACGGCGCAAACCTCTGGAGGATCTTCGACAACATCGTCAGCAACATCTCCAAATACGCCATGGAAAACACGAATGTCATCCTCATAGTTAAAAGAGCGCCGGACCAAAAGATTGTCATAAGCATCGAAAATGTCACGGACAAAGTCCAGAGCTTCTCCGCCGAGGATCTGGAAGAAAGATTCGTCAGGGGCGACGTCTCCAGGACGACGGAAGGAAACGGCCTTGGCATCTCGATTATCAAAGAGCTCACAAAGCTGCAGGGCGGCGAGTTCAGGATGAAAGTCGACGAGGATACCTTCAAAACGATCCTTACCTTCGATGAAGTCCTTGACTGAACGCGACGCTGTCGAATCAAGTTGTTTAATATAGCACTGTTTTTTCAGATAAAACAAAAAATGGATGATCGCAGTTGAAATAACATACGATCATCCATTTTACTTTTCATTTATTTTCGGCATGGGTCAAGCGTCATGCTTGCTTATATTGCCGATGGGTGCTACCCAAGTTTGCTGAATGCGACAGCCCTTTTATGATACGACTTTGCCGTTCTTGACGTTCCAGGTTCCGTACTGGTTGGAAGCTTTGCCGTTGTAGGAAGTGTCGATGGTGCCGTTCTTGACGTACCACCAGCCGTACTGGTTCTTGGCAAGACCTTTGTAGGTCTTGTCGAGCTTGCCGTTCTTCATGTACCACCAGCCATACTGGTTCTTGGCGAGGCCTGTGTAGGTCTTGTCGAGCTTACCGTTCTTCATGTACCACCAGCCGTAGTCGTTCTTCGCCATGCCGGTGTAGGTTTTGTCGAGCTTACCGTTCTTCATGTACCACCAGCCGTAGTCGTTCTTCGCCATGCCGGTGTAGTTGAAGTCGATGGTGCCGTTCTTGACGTACCACCAGCCGTAGTCGTTCTTCGCCATGCCGACGTATTTGGTGTCGAGGCAGCCCTTGGTGAAATAATACCAGGTGTTGTTGTACTTGTAGAGACCTGTTGCGCCGGTATTGACTTTACCGTTCTTGAAAACGTAGCAGCTTGCGGGGTTGGTGAAAGCTTTAACTCCGTTGGCGGTGAAGTCGATCGTACCGTCCTTGATATACCATCTGCCCCAATCGTTGAGAGCAACGCCCTCGAAGGTCGTGTCGAGAATGCCCTTGTTGAAGTAATACCATTTTCCGTCTTCGCTGAATTTTGCGATGCCGGTGAAGGACGTGTCAACGCTGCCGTCCTTGTAGTAGTAGAGAGTGGAGTTGATCTTGACAGGGCCGGCGAACTTGGCGGAGATGTCGATGGGGGTATAGCCGAGGCTCGCGAAACCGAAGTTGGAAAGGCTGATGTGGGCTTTGTCCTTGAGGAGGTCTTCCCAAATCGTCATGGAGTCGCGGAAGAGCTTGTTGAACAGCTTGCTCTTGTCGGTGTTCTTTTCGGTGACGTCGTTCTTCTTGATGGTGAAGGTCAACGTGTCGGTGTAGGTTGCGGGCTTGACGGAAGCTTCGCCGGAGTAGGAATCGCCGGACGCTTTTTCGTCGGAAACGTAAACTGCGTATTCGTTGCCGGCTTTGGTAACTCTCAGGGCGCAGCCCGTAACGAGATCGGATGCAACGTTGGTGTAAGCCGTGAAGAAAACGATCGAATCGTCATCGTCGGGGCTTCTCATGATGACCGCATAGACGGTTTTGTAGGCGCTGTCGACGTCGGTGCTCTTTGTGATCCAAAGACCGTTGAAGACGTCGAAAACGCTCTGGCTGTTCTTGTCGATGTAGTTGCAAAGATAATCGTAGCTGCCGCTGATTGTCTCAAGCGCGTTGGCGCAGAAGCAATAAGCGCAGGAGGCGCCGACGATGAGCACGAACGCCATGACTGCTGACAGAACTTTTAAAAAACGTTTTTTCATAAGTTTTTCTCCTTCTTCAACCAATGATAGATTTGTCATTATTATATATGAAACGATCAATAAAGTCAATGGGGAAAAAAGGAAAAATAGGTTTTTCGGCAAAAATATGGAGAAAAAGAGTTTTTGGGGACGGAGTTTTTATAAATTACCATTTAAAATGAACGTCTTTTTTATTAAAACGGTAAAATTTGGGCGCATACTATTGCAAAATCCTGCGATATTTATTATAATTACAATGATTACATAGGTAAAAGCAATACACCCACTTGTGTACAAATAAGCTTATCCGGAGGGATGATCCATGAGCAAAATCCAATTCACCGAAACGGTTCTGCGCGATGCGAACCAGTCGCTCATCGCAACAAGAATGCCGTTTGAAAAATTTGAAAAGATCCTGCCCGAGCTCGACAAAGCGGGCTACTACTCCCTGGAGTGCTGGGGCGGCGCGACTTTTGACTCCTGCCTTCGCTACCTGGGCGAGGATCCGTGGCAGAGGCTTCGGAAAATCAGAGAGGCCTGCCCGAACACAAAGCTCCAGATGCTCCTGAGAGGCCAGAACCTGCTGGGATACAAGCATTATCCCGACGACGTTGTCAGAAAATTCGTCAAAAAGAGCGTCGAGAACGGCATCAACATCATCAGGATCTTCGACGCGCTCAACGACACGAGGAATATCGAAGTCGCCGTTGACGAAACGATAAAGAACGGCGCAATTGCGTCCGGAACGATCTGCTTTACCCTCAGCCCCATCCACGACCTTGACTTGTACGTTAAGCTCGCAAAGGATATGGAGAACATGGGCGTTGATACCATCTGCGTCAAGGATATGGCGGGCATTATGGGCCCCGGCGAAGCTTACGACCTCATCAAGGCGCTGAAAGAGAACGTAAAGATCCCCATCGTCCTCCACACCCACAGCACAACAGGCCTCGGCCCGATGACGCTGCTCAAAGCCGCCGAAGCGGGCGTGGACGTGATCGACACTGCGATCTCCTGTTTCTCCGGCGGAACGTCACAGCCTTCGACGGAGACCATGGCTTACTCTTTGCGCCAGCTCGGTTTTGAAGTCGACCTTGACGACAAAGCTTTGAAAAAGATCAACGATTTCTTCAAGCCCTACAGGGCGGAAGTCCTTAAGAGCGGTCTGCTCAACCCCGTTGTTCTCGCGACGGACACGGACGCGCTCAACTACCAGGTCCCCGGCGGAATGCTCTCCAACCTTGTGGCCCAGCTCACGGCGCAGAACAAGCTCGACAAGCTCGACGAAGTTCTTGCCGAAACTCCGAGAGTCAGGAAAGATCTCGGCTATCCTCCGCTCGTAACGCCGATGAGCCAGATGGTCGGCGTTCAGGCAACGGCAAACGTCCTTGCGGGCGAAAGATACAAGAACGTATCCAAGGAGATACGCAACTATCTGCGTGGCGAATACGGCAAAGCCCCCGGCGAAATAAACGCCGGCGTCCAAAAACAGATCCTCGGCGATGAAACTCCCCTGAAGATCAGATATGCCGACACCCTCGCGCCCGGATTTGAAAAGGCAAAAGAGGAGATCGGCGACCTCGCCGAGAGCGAGGAAGACGTCTTGTCATATATCGCTTTCCCGACGCAGGCGGAAGCCTTCCTCAAGGCGAGGAAAGAGAAGAAAGAAAACACTGTTTCGTACTCAATAAAGAAATTGGATTAAGGAGGGTCAACGGATGAATTTAACTATTGGAACGCTCAGCCTTTTTCCTGAAGAAATAATATCAAAACCCGGAGAGTTCGGGATCGGCAACGCACTCATAGTCAGCTTGACGGGTATTTTGGTCGTTCTTGCAGAGCTTGCGATACTTGCGCTTTGCATCACGGTGATCGGCAAAGTGATTGGAAAAATCACCAAGAAAAAAACCGTAACACAAGACGTTGTCAAAACCAATAACGATGAGCCTTCAAGCGTCACGACAATCGGGGGCAGAAAAGTCAAGCTGATTGACGTTGATGAAAAAACTGCGGCGATGGTGATGGCGCTCGTCGCCCACGAAACTCAGATACCGCTTGACAAACTCGATTTTAAATCCATCAAAAAAGTTGATTGATGTGAAAGGAAAGAAATTATGAAATATTTGGTAACTCTCAATAACACGAACTATGAAGTCGAGGTAGAAGAAAGCGAAGTCTCTCTCCTTTCTGAAACGCCCGTACAGGCTGCACCGGCAGTTCCCGAAGCAGCGCCCGCGCCGGCAGCAGCACCTGCTCCTGCGGCAAATGCAACTGCGGCGGGTGAAAAAGTTACAAGCCCGATGCCCGGAACGATACTTGCCGTTAACGTGTCTGTCGGAAGCGCAGTTAAAAAAGGCGACGTAATAATGGTGCTTGAAGCCATGAAAATGGAAAACGACATAGTAGCCTCCGCCGACGGTACAGTTAAACAGTTGCTCGTCCAAAAAGGCTCTGCCGTTCAGACAGGCGACGTCCTTGCCGTAATATAAGGAGGACGTAAGATGCACATATTTGAAATTTTAGGCAATCTGTGGATATCAACAGGTTTTGCCTCTTTGACGTGGCAGGAAGGCGTGATGCTTTTGGTATCATTCGTGTTCCTTTTCCTTGCCATAGCGAAAAAATTTGAACCGCTACTGCTTTTGCCGATAGCTTTCGGTATTCTTCTTGCTAATCTGCCGGGCGCAGGACTTATGGCTGACCCCGCAGGATTGATGGACACGTCAAATCTGGTCGAGGGTGCGCACTGGTATAATTCGGGCGTTTTGAGAATGATTTACGCAGGTGTAAAGAGCAGTGTTTTTCCGTGCCTGATATTTTTAGGCATCGGCGCGATGACGGACTTTGGACCGCTTATCGCAAGACCGTCAAGCTTACTTATGGGCGCGGCGGCACAGCTCGGCATTTACGTTGCGTTTACTTTTGCGGTATCAACAGGTAAATTCTCCGCCCAGGAAGCGGCGGCAATCGGTATCATCGGCGGCGCAGACGGACCCACAGCTATTTACAGCGCATCTAAGCTTGCGCCTCATTTGCTTGCGCCTATTGCGCTTGCGGCATATTCGTATATGGCGCTCATTCCGCTTATTCAGCCCCCGATAATGAAAGCTCTTACAACTAAAAAAGAACGTAAGATTAAGATGAAACAGGTAAGGGAAGTTTCCAAAACGGAAAAGATTATCTTCCCGATTGCCGTAACAGTTCTTTGCGTATTTCTTATTCCCGACACTGCTCCGCTTATCGGTATGCTTATGCTCGGTAACCTCTTCAAGGAAAGCGGTGTTACGGAAAGATTGAGCGATACTGCTCAGAATGCGCTTTGCAATATCGTAACTATCATGCTCGGCTTGACAGTCGGCGCAACGGCAAACGGAAAAGAATTCCTACAGCTTAAAACGATACTTATCGTTATGCTCGGACTTTTCGCATTCTGTTTCTCAACTATCGGCGGACTTTTGCTCGGAAAACTTATGTGCAAACTTTCGGGAGGCAAAATAAATCCGCTCATCGGCTCTGCAGGCGTTTCAGCCGTACCGATGGCGGCAAGAGTTTCCCAGACGGTCGGCGCAAAAGAGGACCCGACAAACTTCCTTCTTATGCACGCCATGGGACCGAACGTAGCAGGCGTTATCGGCTCGGCAATAGCCGCAGGCTTCTGCTTGATGATGTTCGGACATTAAACATTATAGTAATAAAAATAATAATAAAAAATATTTTAAAAAAGGAGATTATTACTGTGAAAAAATCATTCAAACGCATTCTCAGCACGCTGCTCGTTTTGAGCATCATGCTCTCGCTTTTTGCAGTCCACGCAAGCGCAGCGACAGTCAGCGAGAGCGAGTCGAACAACGACTACGCATCGGCAAACAAGATCACGCTCGGCAACACGATCAAGGGAACGATATCTTCCACCAGCGACGTTGACTATTTTAAGATCCAGACTTCGACGAACGGAAAAGTCGACATTACTTTTAAACATACCTATGAAAACAATGGTTCAAAGGGATGGGTAATATGCATGTATGAGTATAAGGACGGAAAATATACTCAAATAACAGACTATTCCATCAAATATAACTCCGGGGAAATAATTTCTCTGCCGGCTCTCGGCGTTTCGGCATCTGTGGTATACTATGTCGCAGTCAAAGGTATCAGCAGTTATTATCCTGTCGGCAAAGAGTATCAGTTGGTCACATCGTTCACCTCGACCGATTGCTATGAAAAAGAAGTGAACAACGAATATGCTAAGGCAACGGCTATTTCTCTCGGAAACACTTACGGCGGCAATATAAACAAGTACGACGATCTGGATTTCTACAAAATCGTTTCATCGAAAGACGGAAAAGTCAACATCAACTTTGAACATACGTTTGAAGACAATGGTTCAAAGGGATGGGTAGTAAACGTATTTGAGTATAAAGACGGAAAATATACTGAAATAACAGACTATACCATCAAATATAACTCCGGGGAAAAAATTGCTTTGCCGGCTCTCGGCGTTGTTGCTTCGGTTACATATTTCGTCGTAGTCAAAGGTATCAGCAGTTATTATCCTGTCGGCAAAGAGTATCAGTTGGTTACTTCGTTTACCTCTACTGATTATTACGAAAAAGAAATAAACAATGAATTCGCAAAGGCAACGCCCGTTTCGCTCGGACATACTTACGGCGGCAATATAAACAAGTACGACGATCTGGATTTCTACAAAATTGTCGCCGACAAAAACGGGGAAATTAAAGTATACTTTAGTCATGTTTATGAAAACAGTTCATTAAGGTGGAGAATACGCACATATGTGTACAAAGATGGAAATTATACCGAATTGTCAGAAACGACTGTCTATATAAATAAAGATGAAGAAGTAACTTTGCCGGCTATCGGCGCAGAGGCGTCCGGTGTATATTATGTCAGGGTTGAAAGCATCTACGGTTATAGGCCTGTCGGCAGGGAATACACGATTTCCTTCGGCGGAACGGGTGGCGGCTCAGGCAACAATCCCACGCCTGTTGAGCCGACCGATTCCGGCTTTTTCGCCAACCTTGCAAACCTGATCAACGAGTGGGCGAACAGCGATAATATACTGTTGAGAATTTTAGGCATTATTCTCAAGGTTATACTCCCGTTCGTCGGTTAAGGATCAACCTCAGGCTCCATTTTGCGCTTGCTTAAACATAGCAGCGCAATAATGCCAATATACAAAAAACTGACTCCCCCTTACTTCGGTAAGAGGGAGTTTTGTTATGTCATGTTATTATGATCTGCTTCAGAAAACAAGTTTTTCTTCGATATACTTTTCGATCTCCGCGATGGGGAGTCTGACTTGTTCCATTGTGTCGCGGTCGCGGACTGTTACGCAGCCGTCCTCGACGCTTTCAAAGTCGTATGTGATGCAGAACGGAGTACCGATCTCGTCCTGCCTGCGGTAGCGTTTTCCGATCGAGCCTGCGTCGTCAAAGTCGACCATAAACTTCTTCGAGAGGTTATCGAAGACTTCCGTTGCCTGCTCGTTGAGCTTCTTGGAAAGGGGAAGCACGGCGGCCTTGAACGGGGCAAGAGCGGGATGGAATCTAAGGACAACACGCTTGTCGTTCTTTTCCTCGTCAACGATTTCCTCGTCATAAGCCTCTGTCAGCACGGCAAGGAACAGCCTTTCAACGCCGAGCGACGGCTCGATGACGTAAGGAATATATCTCTCGTTGGTTTCGGGGTCGAAGTAGTCAAGGCTTTTGCCCGAAGTGTTGATATGCTGCGTGAGGTCGTAGTCTGTTCTGTCTGCGACGCCCCAAAGCTCGCCCCAGCCGAACGGGAAGAGATATTCAAAGTCCGTTGTCGCTTTTGAATAGAAGCAAAGCTCCTCTTTGTCGTGGTCGCGAAGACGAAGGTTTTCCTTGCTGATATTGAGGCTGTAGAGCCAGTCGCGGCAGAAGCCTCTCCAATATTCAAACCATTCGAGGTCGGTGCCTGGCTTGCAGAAGAATTCAAGCTCCATCTGTTCAAATTCACGAACGCGGAAAATGAAGTTTCCGGGAGTGATCTCGTTTCTGAAGGATTTACCGATCTGCGCAACGCCGAAGGGAACTTTTTTCCTCGTCGTTCTCTGGATGTTCGCAAAGTTGACGAAAATACCCTGAGCCGTCTCGGGGCGGAGATACAATTCGTTCTTGCTGTCCTCCGTAACGCCCTGGAAGGTCTTGAACATGAGGTTGAACTGGCGAATATCGGTGAAATTATGTTTTCCGCAGTTGGGGCAGACGATGTTCTTCTCGTCGATATATTTCATCATTTCTTCGTTCGACCAGCCTGCGACGTTGGTGCCGTCAAAATCCTCGATGAGGTTGTCGGCTCTGTGACGGGTCTTGCACTCGCGGCAATCCATCAGCGGATCGGAAAATCCGCCGAGGTGACCTGAAGCTACCCAAGTCTGGGGATTCATAAGAATTGCGCTGTCAAGACCGACGTTGAGCTTGTTTTCCTGAACAAACTTTTTGCGCCATGCATCCTTGATGTTGTTTTTCAGCTCCACGCCGAGCGGGCCGTAGTCCCACGTGTTTGCAAGGCCGCCGTAGATTTCGCTGCCTGCATAAACGAAGCCTCTGCCTTTGCACAGAGCGACGAGAGCGTCCATTGATTTTTCTGTATTGAGCATTTTAAAAAACTCCTTTGTCAAGATATAAAGATTATATCAAAATTTGCTTTTTTGTCAAGCGTGACGCTCAGAAATCCTGCTGATCGAGCGTTTGGGCAAAACCGTCGATGAATGTCGCCATGAAATAGTCGACCTCGGGCAAGCCCATATTTTTTATCGCCTCCTGCGCGGAAACGGCGGCATTGTCGAACTCCGTGTTGCCGGCTTTCTTCTCCTCGATGCATTTGATGAGCGCGCAGATCTTGTCGGCGGCTTTGACGAGTTTTCGGAGATATTCGTCCCGGTCGTTTTCGATAAAACAATCCCTGTAATCCTCCTGAAGCTCTGCCGGGAGCATTCCCAAAAGCGTTTTCCCTGCGGAAGTCTCGATTTCCTTGTAGACAGATTTTATCTCGGGATTTCTGTATTTTACCGGGGTCGGCATATCACCTGTCAGGATCTCGGGCATATCATGATATAGCGCAAGTATCGCCGCTTTGCCGCAGTCGAGCTCGCCGCCGAATTTCTTGTTTTTGATGACGCACAGAGCGTGGGTGATCGCGGCGACCTGCATGCTGTGTTCGCAGACGTTTTCCTTCTCGGTGTTCCTCATCAGCGACCAGCGGTCGATATATTTAAGCCTTGAAAGCATTGCAAAAAAACTGCTCCGATTTTCCATATCAGTAGCTCTCCCGTATTTCAGACAGTAGTTCTTCAAGAACTTCGCTCAGGTGCGTTTCCTTCTTTTTGTTGAGGTCGCTGTAGCTTTCCATCGCGTTTTCGTCGCAGTCGTCGGAGATCTTCCTGATCGAAATGAAAGGCGTATCCGTCCTGTGGCAGACGGCGGCTATCGCGGCTGTCTCCATGTCGAAAGCGCAGACGTCAAAAAGCGAGGAATATTTTTCCTTCAAAGCTTTGTCCGCGAGGAAAATGTCGCCCGTGCCAAGGCGGCAAACGCTGTCGACGCTGCATTTTTTCGCGAAAGAAAGCAGCTTTTCATCGGCGCAATAGAGATATTCCTGTCCGGGCTTTTCGCCGGGCTTCCTGCCGATCGCCGTGAGATCGAAGTCGCACTCGATGTATTCGCTTCCGACAACGATATCGTTTTTGTGAAGATTTTTTATTGCGCCGGAAAGGCCGATGTTGAGAATAATATCGCACTTTTCTTCAAAAATAAGAAAAGAGGTTGCGAACGCGGCGTTGACTTTGCCGATGCCGCATTTCACGGCAACGATCCGGTTGCCTCCGGATTCAAATTCAATGCAGTCGTTTTTGTTTTCGATTTTTTCGGAAAAGGAAAACTTTTCCGCCCATTTTTTGAGCGGCTCGAACTCCCAATCGTCGGCGATGACCACGCCAATTTTTCCACCAAGCATAAACAAAGCTCCTTGTGAGAATGATAATGAAGAGATTATACACTATTTTTCGTTTGTTTTCAACCTATCCCAAAAAGATTTTTGAAACATATGATTTTAAAGGACAAAAAATCGGCAAAGCCTGTCAAAGGTGGCGTGGCAGCCCATCAGATCAGCCTTTGGCGCGAGGGCTTTGCTTGATATAAATTAAGGCCGTGGCGCGTCGACTCCGGAGTGACGCATCGCGGCCAAAAAAATTGTTTTTTTTCAAAAAAAGGTATTGACAAACACTTTTTAATATAATATAATAAACAAGCTTTGAAGTTTGCATAGCGCAGTGCTTCAGCGTCATGTGGCTACATAGCTCAGTTGGCTAGAGCACGCGGTTCATACCCGCGGTGTCATTGGTTCAAATCCAATTGTAGCCACCATATCCGGCCCGGTGGTCAAGCGGTTAAGACACCGCCCTTTCACGGCGGTAACACGAGTTCGATTCTCGTCCGGGTCACCATCAAAAAGCTCATCCGAAAGGATGGGCTTTTTTGATGATGTGCAAACACTACGGCGAGAATCGAAAAGGGCGGCGGCGAAGCCGACTCTAAAGCTCCGGTGGAGCTTTAGAGAGCCCGTGTGCGTGCCGTAGGTGCGACAGCACCGTTAAGCGGGCGATTCTCGTCCGGGTCACCATCAAAAAGCTCATCCGAAAGGATGGGCTTTTTTGATGATGTGCAAACACTACGGCGAGAATCGAAAAGGAGGGAGCGGGCGCAGCCTGCGGAAGTCCAATAGTCCGGGGGACTGTTGGACGCCGACGTGTGCGTGTCGAGCGCGGTGCGCGAAGAGCGATTCTCGTCCGGGTCACCTCGTCGTCACAAGCTTCATATCGTTCGTAGCGATTCAAGCATCACCACTCACTCATTACACTGTTCCTCCTCTTCGCAAAAAAGTCACGCTCGGTGCATTTGCTCGTTTGCAAGCGCACTCGCGACAATGCACAGTCGCTACCAACTTTTTGCGAAAAAAGGATGGGCTTTTTTGATGATGTGCAAACACTACGGCGAGAATCGAAAAGGGCGGCGGCAGCTTGCCGCTTTTTTAATTAATAATTAATAATGAATAGTGAATAATTGAGGATAAGAATTAAGAAGAGAAGAATCGTTCTTTCGCGATTTGGGAGCTTTCGGCGATATGGTATTTCGGCGCGTCTTGGCTGCGGCAGCTTGCCGCTTTTTTAATTAATAATTAATAATGAATAGTTGAATAATTGAAGGAAAAAAGCGATAAGAAAAGGAATTGTTCTTTCGCGATTTGGGAGCTTTCGGCGATATGATATTTCGGCGCGTCATGGCAGCGGCAGTTTGCCGTGAGAGGCGAACAGGAGGGAATTACGATGATCGTTCCTCCGCGAATGGGATTTTTAGGCGATATGATATTTCGGCGCGTCTTGGCGGCGGCAGCTTGCCGCCTTGATTTTTTTTGACGATTATAATATAATGGGATCAGCGAGAAAAATAAATAATAAGCGAGGGATAAAAATGGGATTATTTGACACAAACAACACTGCGCAAGGCGCATCCTCCGGCGGGAACAAGACCGTGAAAGTCGTTTTTTCGTCGATACCGGACACATTGGAACAGTTCAAGTCGCTGCCGCAGGCGTCGCTCGCAACCCCGTTTGACACGGCGGCGATGTGCGTGCTGGCGTTCTGCTTTTACCCGAAGGACAAACAGCTTTCCCTGGAAATGCTGGAATACCTCAGGGGGCCCAGACCGTTGAGCCCGATGGATAAACAGTTTATCGCCGACAGGTTCATGGACAAGGATTATGTGCCGAGGTCGTATTTCGTCGGCGCAACGCCGCAAAATGACTACGCGCCCTCTCAACCGTACACCGTTAACGTCAGCGAAAACCCGTATTCATATCAGGAGCAAAACTTTGCAAAGCTTTTCCTGACTTCGGGCGGAGCGGACAGCCCTCGCAGCGTTCAGCTTCGTCTTGCGAAGGACGGCAAATGGTATTTGTGGGAGCAGTATCTGCTCGCGGACATTCGCCACCCGGAGAGCGAAAACCCCTGGGCATAAGGCGGGAAAGCCCCGCCGTCACGCTTGCTCACGCACTTCGATTAAAAGTCATGATATAAAAATCGGATGATCACAGTTAAAATCACTGACGATCATCCGATTTTTTCGCCCGGACATATGCCGGACAGCTTATTTGGTTTTCACATACCTGGACGTGATCATTTCGCTGACGCCCAGGGAGGCGTATTTTTTCAAAAGTGAGTTTTTGTTTACGTCAAAGCATCCGCACGTCAAGCCCTGAGCTTTGATTTTTTCGATTGTTTCGGAATTGTTCTTTCTGTTTTGGGCGTTGAAGACGATATCGACGTTTTCGACGACAGCCATGTTCTCGATGATCTCGTCGGTCGCCTCGTTGACCTTATACCACAGCTTTATCGAGGGATATTTTTCGTTGAGTTTGCAGATCATGTCGAAGTCGTCCGTCATCACAACGATCAGATCCGAGAACTCGTAGGCTTTGAGGATGTCGTCCATCTGCTCGTAGGAGTCAAAGCCGTTGGGCTCGATCACGGGGATCAGGCTTGAGCTGACGCATTGTTCGACAAGATTGCGGCAGAGCATGATGGGCGTGGAGGTCGGCTCTTTCTTGTAGACAAGGTTGTATTTCAAAAGGTCGAAATATGTATGATCCCCGACGTTCCCTTCGATCCCGATGACGTTTTCGAGGTTTTCCTCGGGCACGCAGACGACCTCGCCGTCGCTCGTCCTGTAAGCTTCGAGCAGGAAATAGCTGAACTTGTCCTCGGAAGCTTTTACGATGTTTTCCGGGATATAGACGGGAGAATCCTTGAAGAAATCCCCGTCGACGCAGAAGGATACGCTGTCGACGACGTCCTTGCCGAGGATCTCCTCCGCGCTGCGGTGCAAAAACCACGACGCTTTCGTCGCAAGCACGACGCAGACGTTCACCGCGATGATAGCGCATATCAAAACGCACAAAACTGTTTTTCTTTTTTCTTTGATGGGATTTGCCATTTTACGTCCTTTCGTTTTCTATATTGAATAGCAGCTGTCGCGCCGCAAGCCGGAGCTCATGTAAACGGAGTTGAGAAAACCGCTGCAGGTTTCGTTAAGAAAGATTATTTTTCCGCAGTTGCGACGGAATGCAACTTCCCTTATTTTTGCGATGAGCAGGCAAAGGCAGTTGAAGCTTTTTTCGCTCTCGCAGCACATCCCGGAGACGAAAACCGTCGGGCAGGATGAAAAGCAAAGCGACGGCACGACCGAAACCTCACAGCACGCGGATATTCTGCCACCGCGCTCACAAACGAGGATAAAATTGTTTTTGCCGTTCAAAAAAGCTTCAAGCTCGTTCAGGCTTTTTTTGCAAACGGTTTTGCGCGGAGACAGCCCGTTTTTTTCGTATATTTCCGTCAGGCGGAATATGTCGCTTTTGACTGCGATTCTGATTTTGTTTTCCATTTCGTTTTTCCTTTCATCGTTTGTACAATCATATGAAACGAAAAACGGGATTATTCTTTTTCGGGAGGGGAGACGAATCTGTTGATGAAAAGCGCGGCGAATGCGCCTATCAGCGTGCCGACAACTCTGTTGAGGGCAAAATAAACCGGCGCACCAACGTCTGTCCCAACAAAAACGATCAGAAAAGTGATCACGGAGATGGAAACCGAGATCGGGTTTTTCAGATAATTGCAGACGATGATTATCAGTATCACTCCGACGGCGGCAAAAACGATATACAGTTTTCCGGACATGATCTTTTCGCTGACCGAAAGAAAAACCACTGCCGCCGCACCGCCGACAACGGAACCGATAACGCGGCTGAGAGCGATCTTTTTTGAACGCTCGATGTTGTCCTGCATGCATATCACCGCGGCAATGCAGGCAAAAGACGGCGAGCCGTCGAGTACCGCGGTTTTAAAAAACGAATAAACGCTTCCGCCCTCGAACATATTCCCGAGCAACGACAAAAGCTCGTATATCAAAAGGCACACGCAAACGCACAGCGCTGTTTTGAAGGTTCTCATACCGATGCCGAAAAATTTTTTCAAACTGACCACCGGTATTATTGTGCCAAAAACAGGGCGGGATTATTTCATTATTTCAAGAATGCTTTTGTGGACAAAAAGTTTTCCGTCGTAATTGCAGTAAACGGCGTTCTTCGAGACGTAGAAAAATTCGGTTTCGCTGACGAGCAAAAAGTCAACGCAGTTTTTTGCGAGGGAAACTGTTTCTCCGTTTTTGTATATCCTGCATTCAAAAACGTCGCCGGTTTTGACTTTCAGCAGGAAAGAGCCGTCGGGCAATCTTTCGATCTCCGACACGTCGGCGGCTACGGAGGTTTTTTCAAAACCGTTGAGAAAATCGACGCAGAAAACTTCGCCGTTTTCGTCCGAAAAAAACAGCCGGTTTTCTTCAAAAAAATGCTTGTCCGACCTGACGTTTTCAAAGACGTTTTCGAGGGAAGCTTCGCCGATCTTTTTGAGGGAAAAGTTTCCGCTTTTTTCAAGCAGGATCGCCTCGCCGTTTCTTGAAAAGTCGGCGCTGTCAAAATCGAGAGCTGTTTCGACAGACAGCTTCTTTTCGCCTTCCGCTGACGAAACGATAAGGGAAGAATAGTTTTTGTCGCGAATGATCTTCATCATCATTTCGTCAAAATCTTCCGAAGATGAGATCTGCTTCATCCTGCCGACGAGCTCGGAAACCTCTGCCTTGACGGCGCTCGCGGTGAGATCACCCAGCATAACCTGCGGTTTGCCGCTTTTTGAAAAGAAGAGGATCTCATCTTCCAGAGCTTTCGTTTTCAGCGGCACAATGCCGGAATCGTTGATGCAGAAGACGTCGAAGCATTCGACTTGCGTTTTGAAATTTTTGACATATTCGCGGACATTGTCGCGGGAAAGCTTCTTCTGGTATTCGATATATGCCGACCTGTACTCCGCGGGATCGACGTACTGGATGAGGCCGAACACGAGGCTTACTTTGAAGTCTGAGGAAACCGGCTCTCTCATCTTGCTGTCCGATTGGGCATATTCATCAGTGAATTCGATATTCAGCCGACGTTTTTCGGCGGATTTTTTCAAAAAATATACGTTGTCCCAGGCTTCATCCTCTGCGCCGCAGATCCACCGGACGGAGCTGTCGCCCAGCAGGGTCACCTGCGCTGTTTCGTCGCAGAAGTAAACCCCGTTGCCGGACGTGACGAGAAGGTTCATGCTTTTGCCGTCGGAGTGGCATTCCACGCTTTTGACGTCGGAAACAAGCAGCTCGGAAGCTTCGGGATCGCTCGAATAAAGCTTGTTGTCGGCGGTGAGACAGATCAGCTTTTGCGAGCCTCGGCAGTGAAAAACGCTCGACACGTTTTCGAGAATTACGGAAGAATCGCTGAAGTCGTAACAGCACAGCTTCCCGCCGTCGAGATAGACGACACGGCTTTCCCAGACGGCAAAGAATTCTCCGCCGAAGTTTTCTTTGACAAGCTTCACGTTGTCGGACGACTTGCATTTATCGCTCAGGAGCGCATAGAGGTTGTTTTGTTTGTCGCAAAAGGCGAACGTTGAGTTTTCGTAAGATGAGTCCGATTTTTCTATATCAAAGTTCAGGTCGACGAGCTTTTTGCCGGCGAGGGCGTACGTTCCGTCGGATTTCCTGACGACAACGCCGGGATATGCTTTGGCAGAAAGAACAAAGTAAACAGCCAGAGCCGCTACAGCGGCGACGGCGACGCAGACGCACACGACGGCTGCAAGCTTGCCGAAGGAGAAGGATTTCTTCTTTTCCGGCAGGCTGACTGTCTTTTCGTAGGCTTTGAGAGCCTCGTCGAGAGCGGAGTCGTCCTGAGAGTAAAGGTGGGTTTTTTCGTTGTCTTTGTCTTTCATAAAACCGACATGACCTTTCAGAGATTTACAAGGTATATTATATATTTTTCCGAGCGATGTGTCAATTTAATATTTTTCTTGACTATACGAGGTTTTAATGTTAAAATAGACTCAATAGAGGGGGATGAAGAATGAAGAAAGCGTTTTTGGCCCTCATAGCTGTTGTTTTGTCAATGAGCGTTCTCGCCTCGTGCACAAAAGAGGATACAGTGCAGTTTGACGAACCTTATACAGACGTTTATAACGAAGACGGCACTATCGAAAAGAAGATCTATTTCAACGACGACAACAGCGTCAACTTTGAGATGCGCTATGAATACGACGACCACGGAAACATCGTCACCGAGAGCAAATACCTCGCCGACGGTACGTTAGACTTCAAGTCAACGTATGAATACAAGGCCATGGCGAACGAGTATAAAGAGATCAAACGCGTTGTCTATAAAAATGAAAAAGATGTCGAGTTCTACCAGTCTGACTACGAATACGTTGAATACGACAAAAACGGCAAAACCGCTTACCGCCTTGCTTCATTCATCAGGTACGGCGCGGACAAAAAAGAGATCGACAAGACCGTTTATGAATATGACGAAAGCGGTGCCTTAAGCAAGATCAAAGTCCTTGACCCCGAAGGTACCATGATTGCCGAGAATACTTTTTAAAACAGCATTTTTAAATCGAATCGCTTTTTTCAAAACTGCTTTTTAAAATCGTATGATTTTTTAAAGAATAAACAAAAACCGGAAGGAGAAGATTTTTATGTACAAATCAATTTTATCTTTTGTTATGGCGCTTGTTTTCGTCGCGGTTTCCGTTGTGGGACTGAACTACGGCGTTGCGTTCCAGGCAAAAGCCGCAGAGGCACAGGCAGCTCCCACAGAGACTAAAGCATCTACAACATCGGATGCAATTACAAATTTCTTTGCCGGCGTCTCGAAGTTTCTCTTCGGCGGAGACGGCAAGGAGAGAAATATTTTAGGCTTCTGCTGGTCTGAGCAGGACAGAGTTTTCTATTCGTCCCGCGACGCATGGCAGAGGAATTTCGGCTACAACAAGATCTATGACATTGCGGCGCCGTTCATTCTGCTCAATTACGACACCTGCAGAGTTAAATTCAACTACGGCGGAAAAGACTGGTTGATCCAGTTCTGGAAGGGTCAGTATGGTCTGTTCCTCATCGGCGCGGAAGTCGGCGTTTACTGCAAAGATGAAAACCAGAAGATCCCCCACTATGAATGTGCAAACGACAACGAGCTTTTCGCTCTTGGCTATTCGGTCTTCAACTACAACGAGAAGGAGCCTCTTTTCGTAAGAACGTATGAAAATACATGGTGGCTTACAGGATTTATCTGGGGCAAGATCGATTCGTTCGCCGACAGATCCCAGCTCTCAATGCAGCTGAGGATCACTCTCAAGGACGAAGAGATGAGGAAAAGATTTGTCGAAGCTCTTAAAAAACCAGGCGTCGGATTCAAAGAGGGCAATGCGACCGACAGGGAAAAGGATACGTTCCAGATCCTCGGCAACGACGTTTACATCATGTGGAATACCGACAGAAACAGCACGAGCTGATACTCTTGCAAAGTTTAATACCCAACCAAAAAACAGGACTGAGATCAAATTCTCAGTCCGTTTTTTATGATTTATTGTTATGCTTTATAATCCCTGTAGTATTGAGTTTTGGGGTCAGGGTGCTTTGTGCTGTTCCAGAGCTTATCCGCCTCGTCTTTCCAATCCGCGGCGAATTTGTCGCATTTTGCGCAAAGGTCATCAACGCTTTCCGGCGAGACAAGATCGGTCGAGGGCGCGTTCGTCTCCCGGATGATCTTCCTGAGGCAGTCGGGGTTTTCGAGCATCGGGCACGGGCGCAGGTGGTTGTCGTTAAAAGGCTGATTCTTGTAGTACGCCATGAACAGCGGCTTCCTCAGCGCCTCGAGGAGCGTATCTTTGCGGATATTGGAGTCGGAATAATGGATGAAAACGCAGGGCTCGATGTCCCCGGCGGAGTTGATGTGGAAATATCTCCTGCCTCCGGCGATACAGCCGCCGACGTACTCCCCGTCGTCCTGGAAGTCAAAAACAAAGATCGGTTTTCCCGTTTTGGGATCCCTCATCCTGCGAAGCCATGAGTACATGAATTTTCGGTTTTCGGGCGTCGGGATGAGATGGGTCACGGCGTCTTTTCCGACGGGCATATAGGCAAAATACATTCCGATCCTGGCGCCGTTCTCGACCATGAGGTCGATGAATTCGTCGGAAGTGACGGAGCTGACATTCTCGCTCGTGTAGCAGACGGAAATGCCGAACAGGAGTCGGTTTTCCTTGAGCAGCTTCATCGCGTCCATGGTGGAGCGGTAGCTGCCCTCGCCGCGCCTGCTGTCGTTGATCTCGGGGGATCCCTCGATGCTGAGCATCATCGTGAAATTGCCGACCTGTTTGACCTCGTCGCAGAATTTTTGGCCTATCAGGGTCGCATTCGTGAAGCAGAGGAAAACGCAGTCCGGATGCTTTTTGCAAAGGGCGATTATCTCGTCCTTTTTGATAAGCGGCTCGCCACCGGTGAACATATAAAGATGCGTCCCGAGTTCCTTGCCCTGGCGCACGACGTCGTCCATTTCTTCAAAAGACAGCGTGCTCGTGAAGCCGTATTTCGCCGACCAGCAGCCCTCGCAGCTTTTGTTGCAGGCGCTGGTGGGATCCATGAGAATCAGCCACGGGATGTTGCAGCGGTATTTGTCCCTGTTTTCGCGGACGGCTTTGGTGCCGTGCAATCCGGCGCCGAGTCCGAACGAAAGCGTCATTTTCCGGATCACGTCTTCATCGGTCTCGTTGACGATCCTCAGCACAAGGTCGCGCCACACGTTTTCGGGATCGTTGACCGCGTTGCGCATCTTTTCAAAATTACCGGACGGGAAAATTTTGCCGACGAATCTTTCGGCAAAGTTAACAACTTTGGGGAGATTCCGGTCGGGATCGCGCTTAACATATTTAATTAGTCTTTTCGTGCCGGACGACACGAAAGCTCGTTGAGCCTTGTCCTTAAAATTCATTGCAGAAAATCTCCCAAATTTACTATACACACCATTCTAACACAAATCGTCGAAGTTGTCCACATTTATAAATGAAAAAGATAAAAAAATCTATTCCGGCTGGAAAATATATTCTATTATTGGCAGGAAAAGCTTTGCTGATACAAAAAATGCCGTCGGAAAAGCTCCGGCGGCATTCTGGATTAAAGATATTATTTTCCCTGTTTTCGGAATTTCTTAAGGATCGAGTCGATCGAAGACTGTTGAAAATTCACTTCTTCGAGGATCTTGAATCCGTCCTCGAGGACTTCTTTGATATTGCTGTCTTCGCTTTCGGCTTTTTGGCTGACTTTCCCGATCGTATCGCTGCCCTCCAGGAAGAACGGAGAGGATTTGTCAATGCAGGCTCTGAATTTCGCAAGCTCACTTTCGAGCTTGTCGGAGTCGGCTTCAAAAGATTTTCTCATTTCGGCGCAGCGCTTTTGCATATCCCGCACGTCCTTTGAAACGGCGGAAAGATTCTCCGCCATCTCGCCCCTGACTTCTTCGGAAAGGGAAACCATGGTGTCAAAATGCGCTTTCGAGTGGGCGATCGAAGAAGCGATCGTGTTTTTGCCGGCGGAAATGGGTTCGGAGAGTTTTCGGAGCTGTTCGTTCGCTTTTTCAAGAGCCTCGGCGAGAGCGTCCCGCTGGCTTTTGAGATGTTCGATTTCTTCGATGTATTTTTTTTCATCAAATTCCGGGGCCTGACTTTGCTGGAGTTTGTCGATATAGTCGATGACTTCCGATTTGTCAAAGCCGCCCATAATCTTTTTTTTGAACTTTTTGTTTTCCATATATTTTCTCCCTTAAAGGTTCCGCGGCAGGGCAAAGGTCACCCGGCTTTCACGCAAACAGAAGCGCGGACGCAACAAAGAACTGACCGATATAATACAGCGAATGGTTTGAGACGATGTCAACGGGTCTGTCCTTGCCCTCGCCGAAATACGTTCCGGAAAGGATGATGTCCGAAAGGATCACGCACAGCATTCCTACCATCAAAAACAGCGATTGTGCGGCGAAACCGGACTTGATGAAATTGATGATCGAAAATCCCGTCGAAGCGCCGATGGTGAGGCTGTAGAAGAAGGTAATCAGTTTGTATTTGCCGTAGTGCACCTTCATCGGTTTCTCGAAGACCATAACGCCTACCGCGAACAGGATCCCGAATCCGACGCCGAAGAGCAGGTTTCCGACAGCTTTGCCCGAAGCAAGGAAAAGCGCGGGCACGAAGAACAGATGGCTTGAGAGGAAGGAACCCATGCCGATGAACTGGTATACGTCCTTCGCCTCCGGGTGCATATTCTTCAGATCAAGCCACAGATCGCCGAAAAGTCCGCAGAGAAGCCCCAGGACTATCAACGCCTGGAATATGCCGAACGCAGTGCTTCCGCTGCTGAGAAACGAGACAATGGCGCAAGCCATGAAAAGGAAGCTCGTGATCGCCTTGAAGAAGATGGCTTTGTAAAGCTCTTTCCCGACTCTGAAACGGAGAAATACCGATAACGTGACGGCCGCCGCAATAATTGTAAAAAAGTATGCAAACATAGTTTTCCACCTCGTGCATTTGTTTCACAATTATTATACAATTTTCGACAAATAAATTCAATACTGTAAAAATATGGTTTAATGCTTTTTATTCGATCGATTTCAAACTCTCGACCATGTGGATACGTTTGATGGAGATGCTCATGATGACGCTGACTATCAGCGAGAACACGAACGTCAGCACGACCGCCCAGACGTAACTCGTCCAGTCGATGGTCCTGCCGAACATCACGACGTTGACCTCCGCCATTTCGATGACAAACCTGTGCAGGAAGATACCGACGATAAGTCCGCCGATAGTTCCCAGGACAGTGATGACCATGTTTTCTCTGCCGATGTAGGACGTGGATTCGTAGTTGTGGAATCCGAGGACTTTGAGCGTTGCGATCTCGCGTTTTCGCTCGTTGATGTTGATGTTCGTCAGGTTGTAAAGCACCACGAACGCAAGCAGAGCCGCAGACGCGATGAACACCATGATAACGTAGTCGAGCGATTTGAACATCCTTCCGAAGCTTTCGCTCGTCTGGACGATGTCGATGACAGCCGTGACCTCGTAGTAGGAGTTGAGCGATTCCTGGGCCTCGGAGCGTACGCTTTCGCTGTCGGAACCGGTGATCTCATCGGTGTAGTTGACGTAGGCGTAGTTGAACGCAGGTTCTTCGTCGAAGGTCTGCCTGTAGAGAGCGGGGGAGATGTAGACGTAGTGGTAGGTATAGTTTTCGACGATGGCGGTGACGGGGAATTCATGGGTCTCGCTTTCGGAGAATTTGAGCTTGATGTTGTCCCCGACCGAAACGCCGAGCTTTGTCGCGATCTTCTCCGAGATCAGAACGCCGTCGTCGGTCAGCGAGCATGGATTCTTCGTCAGTCGATCCTGAAGGACGACATATTTTTTCAAATCATCGTTGTTTTGTGGAACGAAGAAGAAAACGCTGTAGGTTTCATCCGTGGAGTCGGAGAAAGCTGTGACACTCTTGGAGTGGAACATCATGACGTCCTTGGAATTCTCGTTTTTGCAAAGCTTTTGGTAAACGGAGTCCTCGTCTGAGGATTCGGAAAGCTTCTGGGAATTCTTGAAAGCGATCTGGCAGTCGGCGTGGACGATACCGTTCCTGCCGTACTGGGTCGAGATGATCGCGTTGATGGAGTCGCTCAGCCCAAAGCCCGTCAGCAGAAGCGCAGTGCATCCGCCGATGCCGATGAGCGTCATGATAAAGCGCTTTTTGTTTCTGAAAATATTTCTTGCGGTGACCTTGGAGGTGAAGTTCATGCCCTTCCAGATGAACGGGATCTTTTCGAGGAGGATCCTCTTGCCCGCCTTGGGAGCCTTCGGGCGCATGAGCTGCGCCGGCACGCTCTTCATCTCTTTTCTGCAGGCGACGTAAGAAACGGATACAGTCGAGAAAGTCGCGAACAGCGTTCCCGAGAGCATATACTGCCACGGATAGAGTATCGCAAGATCGGGCATATTGTACATCAGACTGTAAGCCGAGAAAATGGCTTTCGGGAAAACGACAAGTCCGACCGAAAGTCCGATCGCAGAGCCGATGATGCTGGCGAAGAAAGAATAGAAGAGATATTTTTGCCTGATATTTTTCTCGCTGTAACCCAGAGCCTTGAGAGTTCCGAGCTGAGTCCTTTCCTCGTCGACCATCCTCGTCATCGTCGTCAGGCATACGAGAGCCGCAACAACGAAGAAAAACAGCGGGAACAACGTCGCAAAAGCTTTCATGTTTTCTGCCGTCTGGCCGTAACCCTCGTAGCCGGGGATGGAGTTCCTGTCGTAGACGTACCAGTTGCGGTTGCTGACGGCGTCGTTGAGGATCTTTTCGGCTTCGTCGATCTTATATTGAGCCTCATCCTGCTGGATTTTCAGCTCTGAAACTTTTTGCGAATATTCGGATTTTGAGGCGGCAAGCCTTGCCCTGCCACTGTTGAGCTGCGACTCGCTTGCGGCGAACTCTCCGTTGGCTTTGGCAAGCATGGCGTTGTACTGATCCCAGCCGCCCTCGAGCTGCAAGCCGCCATCCTCAAGAGTCTTTTTCGCTTTGGCGAGCTGTTGCTCGGCGTCCTTGAGCTGCTTTTCTGCCTTCTCAAGTTCTTTTCCGACCTGTTCAATGGTGCCAATCGAGAGCTGGGTAGCAAGTTTATATTTGTAGGAGGGATTGGCTTTGAGTTCCGTTATTTTTGCTTCCAGGTCGTAGATATTGTCCTGGCAATTGTAGAGCGCAGTTTTGTTATCCAATATCTCCTGATCGATTTCGGCGATCTTCGCCCTGAGGCCGGCGATTTCGGCGGAGTGATCCGGCGCAGGCTCATCTACGGTGCCGGCGGGAGGATTTTCATATTGGGCGAGCTGACTCGCAAGCGAGTTTCTTGTTGCGTTGAGGGTATCCACCTTTGCCTGGAGAGTAGGCTCGTTTTCCTTTGCCGCCTGGAGATCGGCTTCCAGGGCTTCGAGCTGAGCTTCGACCCTTTCGGCTTCTTCAAGCTTGCTTTTCAGCTCGCTGACGTCGCTGACGTACGAATACGATTCCTTTGCGGCATCATAAATGTCTTTTGCCTTATTGTAATTCTGGAGCTTTTCGTTGTATTCCTTGAGGCCTGCGGCGTATTTTGATTTGCCGGAGATGAGCTCCTTGTATTTTGCGTCAAATTCCGCTTTGGCTTTGGCTCTCGCGCTGGCGAGCTGGGCTTCGCCCTGACGGATCTGCGCTTCGCCCTGGGAGATCTCCTGCGATGCAGAGGACAGACCTTCTTCGATCTGCTTTTTGCCGTCCTCAAGCTTTTGCTTCTGCTCGTTGAGATCCTTGCCGTAGTAATTCTTGACCTCTTCGGCGGAAGCTTCAAGGCAGGATTGGGAGATGGCTTCGATCTTTTCGATCGTTTTTTCAACGGTGTTGAAATATTCCTCGCTGTAGGGAGCGGAGTCGTCAACGCCCTTCAGGCTGACGCACATCTCCGAATAAAACGGGATCGTGAAAGCTTCGTTCGGGATGTAGATGAAACAGCCCAGAGAACCGCTGCCGACGGTCGTCTGGCCGCGCTCGATGGAGACGTATCTCGGTGTCTCGATCACGCCGACGATTTCAAATTCGGTCGTGCTGAGCTTTCCTTCAAGGCTTTCCTCGATGCCTTCGAGGCAGATTGTGTTGCCGATGACGAATTCTTTGGGGGTTGAAACGCTGTTGCGGTCGACAAGGCATTCGTTCGCCTTTTGGGGGTATCTTCCGTCGATGAGGGTAAGCCTGTTGATGTAGGAGGGGTCTTCGACGCCCGTTTCAAAGCTTCTTGCTTTTTCAACGTCGAATCCGTAGGAGCGGCAGATTATCTGTGAGCCGCCCGTGTTGGAAACAAGCTCGCCGTCGACCACAACGGCGGTGTCGACAAATTTTGAGCCGGCAGCGTTTTCAACGCCTTCGACGCCCTTTATCTTTTCGACGTCGCTGTCCGTAAACCCGATGGTCGAGATCATCCAGACGTCCATCAGGTTGTTCTTTCTGTAGTATCTGACGGCAGTTTCGTGCAGGTCGGGGTACGCCGCCTTGATGCCCGCAAAGAAGCTGATGCCAAGAGCGACGATCGCTATCAGCGAGACGAATCTCGCCTTGGTGCGCCAGATGGAACGGAGAGTTTCACGAAATAGTGCTTTTGTCATTACCACTCAATCCTTTCGGCGGGCGTCGGATCGTCGTTGATGGTCAGGGAAGCGATCTGTCCGCTGCGCATTGATATTACTTTGTCCGCCATCGGGGCAATGGCCTGGTTGTGAGTGATGATGATGACCGTCATGCCTGTTTTGCGGCACATCTCCTGCAGGATGCAGAGGATCTGCTTGCCCGTCATATAGTCGAGGGCGCCCGTGGGCTCGTCGCAAAGCAGAAGCTTCGGGTTTTTTGCAAGAGCCCTTGCGATGGAAACACGCTGCTGCTCGCCGCCTGAAAGCTGGGAGGGGAAGTTGTTCATCCTGTCCCCGAGCCCTACCATGGTGAGCACCTTGACCGGATTGATCGCGTTTTTGCTCAGCTGCGTGGCAAGCTCGACGTTTTCAAGGGCGGTAAGGTTTGGCACAAGGTTGTAAAACTGGAAAACAAAGCCAACGTCATGGCGGCGGTAGTTTGTCAGCTTTTTGTTCGAGAATTCGCTGACGACTTCTCCGTCGACGATTATTTCGCCGTCGGAACAACTGTCCATTCCACCGAGCATATTGAGCACGGTCGTTTTACCCGCGCCGCTCGCGCCGACTATGACGCACAGCTCACCTTTCTCAACAGAAAAGCTGACAGAATCGACGGCCTTGATCTGGACTTCGCCGCTGCCGTAAACTTTGCTTACGTTATTCAGTTCGATATAACCCATTTTTCATTCCTCCGTTTTCTCAATTTTCTTTATCTTAACGCCTGCAAGACCTTGTTTGCAATCGGAATTGCAGTTGTTGCGCCGAATGAGCCGCAGTCCTCGACGATCACGATGACTGCATAAGGGAAGCTCTCGTCGGATGAGAATCCGACGAACAGAGCGGTATCTTTTTTGTTGGCGACCTCCGCCGTTCCGGTTTTTCCGCACATGGTGAGCCCGGGAAAAGTGTAGTCGCCGTAATAGTTTTTCACGTTCGACCTCAGGAGATCTTTCAGACTGTCGGCGAGCTCACGGCTCATTTTGATGTCCGAGCGCGTCTGGGCGGAGTTGCTGTAGGTTGTGATGCCGGAATAGTTGACGATCGACTTAACAAAATAGGGTTTTACCGCCGTGCCGGAGTTGGCTATTGCGCCGACGAGCGAGAGCATGGCGCAGGGGTTGACCTGCGTTGTATATTGCCCGATGCCCGCCCAGCCAAGGTCGATGTCGACAGCGCCGGAGAGATCGAATTTGCCTTTTGCAATGGAGACTCTGTCGACCTCGAACGAGGAAGTCAGACCGAGCTGATCGACCGTCTTTTGCAGGTTCGTTTTGCCGACTTCAAGCGCGATTTTTGCAAAAGCGCTGTTGCACGAATGATTCAGCGCGCTCTCAAAATTCTGCGTTCCGTGGACTCCGCTGCAGATGACGCCTCTGTCGGAGCCCGCGATCTTGAAGGAGCCGTTGCAGGTGAAGGTTTGCGAATAGATGTCAGGTAGGTTTTCAAGCGCGGCGGCGGACGTCACGATCTTAAAAGTCGAGCCGGGAGTATAAAGACCGGTGAGGAATCTGTTGATGTAAACGCCCTCGTAGCTGTCGCCGGCGATAGTCTCGGCGTCAGGCTTGTTCTCCGGGTCGTAGGACGGGGAGGAGACCATGCAGACGATGTTGCCCTCTTTGTAGTTATAAACGCCGACTGTGCCTTTTTGACCGTTGAGAGCGCGGTAAGCAGTGGCGCAGACGTCGGAATCGAGCGTCAGGGTGATGTCGTTGCCGATGAAATTTTGTTTGAGATAGTATACGCCGTTGACGATGTTGTAACCGGTCAGCTCCGATTGGAAGATCGAATGAACTCCCGTGGCGATATTGCCCTCTGTGTCGCCTACGGCGTGGAGGGTAGCCGCCCTGACGGTCGGGTCATCGTTGTATATCCTTGAAGAGCCTTCCGTTCTCGCAAGGATCTTCCCTTTCGCGTCGTAAACCGTGCCGGCGGAAATGACGTTGCCCTTTGTGTAAAGATGCTGATTGGCGACGTAAGTTGCCCATTTACTGCCGTTTGTGAAAAATGACACGGCAAGTATTACCGTCCCCGCCAGGAATGCGGCGACGAACAACAGCAGCGACAAAGCTCTTTTTGAAGTGTTATGCATAACCGTTCTCCTATAAACATCTAACCGAGCGCCTGGGTTTCTTTCAGCGTTTTCGGGTAAGCTCTCGGATCAATGCTCTTGATGAATGCCATCAGCATCCAGCAGCAGATAAGGCTTGAGCCGCCGCGGCTGATGAAAGGGAGAGTAACGCCCGTAAGGGGAAGCAGATCCGTGACGCCGAAAACGTTGAGGGCGACCTGGACGAGCAAAAGCCCGGAAGCCGCGCAGGCGGCAATGGCGTAAAAAGACGAGCGGGAGCCCCTTGCGCCGGCGACGGTGTAAACCACGATCGCGGCGAAGCAGACGATCACCGCAAAGCCGATGATAAGCCCGTATTCCTCGCAGATCATTCCGAAGATCAGGTCGGTCGTGGCGGCGAAAGTGCCGCGCAGCATACCTTTGCCCAGCCCGAGCCCGAAAAGTCCTCCGCTCGCCGAGTAGATGAGCACCCTCGTCTGCTGCATTCCTGCGCCGTAAGGATCGTCCCAAATGTGGCGATAGTTTGCGAATCTTCCGGCGACATAGGGCTTGAAGCTGATGATCAGCAGCGCGCCGACGGCGGCGGCGATACAGATGAGAACTATTGCCCGGAAATCACCGGAGCGCATGAAGGTGATGATCAAAAACGTAACAAAGAAAACCACTGCCGAGCCGAAATCGCGCATGATGAACAGCGCACCGATGCAGCCGATGGAGTAGATCATGTATTTTACGATACTCCTCGTTGTCTGAAGCTTGTCGAGCGTTGCCGCGCCGACAAAGATGAAAAGCACTTTAACAAGCTCGGACGGCTGGATGGAGAATCCGCCGAAGGTGATCCAGTTGCGCGCGCCGTTGTTTTCTTCGCCGAGCAGGATATTTGCCGCGAGCATAAGCCCCGACAGCGCTGCGACGGGAAGACGCAGTTTTGAAACTCTGTCTGCGTTCGCGATCACCCAACGTAGGACGATAAAGCCGATCAGCCCCGCAACGATGAACATCAGCTGCCTGCCGGAATAGTAGGGGCTGTCGAGGTCGCCGCTCTCAAAGAAATCCGTGTCGAGCGTTGCGACGAGCGAAAGACCTATGCTCGAGAGGAAAAACGCGATGAATTCAAGCTCGAACGAAGTCTGTTTCAGAAAAATTCGCATGAGCAGAGTATACGCCCACTCCACGGCGAAAAACACGGCAAAGATCATAAAGAATTTGCCTGAAAAATCTCCCGCATCAAGCATGACGTTTGAAAAAGATATGAACTGGAAAATCGTGATCAGCACAAGCTCGATCCCCCAGCGAAATGGTTTGATTTTCCTGAGCGACTGCATCGACACACCTCTTTTCTCCATGAATCGGATTGAATTGACTATACCTGCTTGTAGAATTCTTCAAAACGGATCTTGGCACCGCCGAAATCGAGCAGATCGCCGTCATGGAGAACGCGCGAATCGTAGACGACCTTTGAGTTGATATAAACTCCGTTTGAAGAGTAGTTTTCCAAAGTCCATTTTCCGTCCTTGAACTCAAGCTTTGCATGAGATCTGGAGACGGTCGGCAGGTTGAGATAGATGTTGTTGGTTTTGTCCCTTCCGACGGTGCAGACGTTGTCTTCAAGCGGGAAAACCTTGCCGTTGTTCACGCTCACGAGCGCGGAGACGTAGGCTGCGTTTTTGTCGTCGGAGAAGTTGGGCGCGGAGAAGTAATATGCCACGTTGCCGAAGATCACACAATCGCCGTCGCCGATCTCGCTTTTTCCCTTGATTTTTTCGCCGTTGACGAGGATGCCCGTTTTGGAGCCGGTGTCGAAGACGATCCACTTGTCTTTGCGCCTGGAAATGACGGCGTGAAATCTTGAAACCGTCGCATAGCTCAGCACGATGTCGCAGGAGCTGCTCCTGCCGATCGAAGTTTCCCAATAGTGAAGCGGGACCGATTCGCCGCTCTTGGCGTTGACGAGGAAAGCGACCGTTTTTGTCCTGGGCCTTTTGCTGAACAGCGAGGAACAGCAGCCCAGCAGAATTATCAGCGCAAGGCACGGAAGAATGTACCTTGAATATTCAATTACAAAATCCATCTTTCCACCTCTTTTCGGCGTACAATAAGACAATTATACAATATTAAATAATCGTCACAATTATAAACCATTGAGGGAAAAAGGTCAAGCAAAGCACAAGGTATTTTAAGATTTTTTACTAAAAGTTCAAAATTGCAGTTGAAAGAAGAAAAAAATTATATTATAATATTGGATAATAAAACCACAAACGATCAAGGAGTAAAAAAATGAGCGTTGAAAAACAGTTTTACGGAAAAACAAAGGATAATATAGATATCGACAAGTATATCATAAAAAACAAAGACGGTGCTTCTGCCCAGATCATCACCTACGGCGCAACTCTGGACAAGCTTTTCGTGAAGGATAAGAACGGGAGACTTGACGACATCCTCCTGGGGTTTGACAACATCACCGATCACGAAGAGCTTTCGGATTATCAGGGCGTGATCGTCGGAAGATATGCAAACAGGATCAAAAAAGGCAAGTTTTCAATTGACGGCGTTGAATACTCGGTCAAAATCAACAACAACGGAAACTGTAACCACGGCGGCAATGAATTTTCGGAAGCTGTGTGGGATGCGGAAATAACGGGCGAAAACAGCGTAAAATTCACATATTTCAGCCCCGACGGGACTTGCGGATTCCCGGGCAACATGAAAGTCGGCGTGACCTATACTCTCACTGACGACGACTGCCTCAGGATCGACTTTGAGGGCGTCAGCGACAAAAAGACGATCATGAATTTTACAAACCACGCCTATTTCAACCTCGGCGGCTATGCAAGCGGCGACATACTCGGCCATTTGCTCAAAATCGACGCGGACTTCTACACGCCGACCGATGAGACGAGCATCCCGACGGGCGAGCTCAAGAGCGTTGAAAACACTCCGTTCGATTTCAGAACTCCCAAGCCCATTGGCAAGGACATTCGTGCAAACGACCAACAGCTTTTGTGGGGAAAAGGCTATGACATCAATTTCTGCATCAATTCTCCGTCGATCGAAAAACCGTGCGCAGTTGTGTGCGATCCGGTGAGCGGCAGGAAGATGGAAGTCTATTCCGACCTTCCGGGATTGCAGCTTTATTCGGGCTGTTTGCTTGACAACGTGAAGGGCAAGAACGGTACTTTCATGAATCAGTATGAGGCTTTCTGCCTCGAGACGCAGTTCTGGCCGGATTCGCCCAACAGAGATGATTTCCCGAACTGCGTTTTCGACAAGGACGAAGTTTTCAAAACGACGACGGTATTCAAATTTTCAATATAAATGGAGACGAGCTGATCCATTCGCTTTCTCTCACGACCGGATCGGATCCGACTTCTGCCAAAAAACAGCCGCTTGCAAATATATCGCAGGCGGTTGTTTAATTATGTGATCCCAAAACAGGATGTCTGTTGCAAACGTTAAAAATCAAAAATCATCATAAGATATTCATCGACGCCAAGATCTTTACCAAGAAGAAAAAGCGGCTCCAACACAATTTCCATGACGTTAAACAGGGGTATCAACGGCACAAATAACGCCGCCCCCACAGGAGGAGCAACTGCTGTAGCAAGTAAGACAGGGGCAAGAGGTATCAAAAAAATCATAGCCACAAAACCTACAGGTATCATTAAGGCTTCCACAAGTTTGGATTGCCAGTGGGCATAAAGCGTTTCGTCAGCACTTAAAGTGGAACTGCTGTAAAATTTCTTTCCGCCGTCCTTTTGCGTATACCAGCCGAGGAAAACGTACCCTGTTCTTGTCGGCTCGGGCAATTCTCCGACAGGCCGGTTTTTTTCAAAAGATAAAGTTGTCACATCGATCGTTCCCCCGTTCGGGTCAAGCGTCAGCGTGTACATCACCGGGCTTGTTTCCTCCGCGTGTGAAGTCAGCGTGAAGCCCATTTCACCCCACGGGACGATCCCCGAAACAAGGGCAACTGCGAGCAACGCCGAAATTATCATTTTAATTTTTCTCATAATTATCCTCCTCTAATTCAGAATCAGTATGTGAGGGAATTCGGCCAACAGAACAACTCCCGTAAACAATGCTAAGAACACATAGTACATTAAAGATCCCGGCAAGAAGACAATGTTCAACAAGTCGCGTGGTTTTGGAAGCATCGATCTGAATGCGTTCAATGCGTCGCCTATGCCTTTGGTTCCAACCATAACGGAACCGAATATAGCGCCGAACGCCGTTCCCAAAGCTGCACCCGTCGCATTGCCGACCGTTTCCGCCATTACTGTGCTCCAGTGGGCATATAGCGTCATGTTTTCGCATAAAAGGTAATCGCCGTCGATTTTGACTCCGCTGTCCTTCTTTGTGTACCAGCCGAGGAAAACGTATCCGTCTCTATTCGGCGCGGGCAGTTCGCCGATCGGGCTGAGGCATTTTGCGGACATGGTCTTCACGCTTACAACGCCGCCGTTCGGGTCAAAAGTGACCGTGTATTCCCGGTCTAAAGGGCTTGTTGATCCGTCTTCCGTGTTTTCATCTTTCTCTTCCTCAAGCGAAGCAGCAGGCGACCCTTGCGTTTCCTCTGCGTGCGACGTAAGCGTGAAGTTCATATCGCCCCAGGGGACTATCCCCGAAACAAGCGCTACCGCGAGCAACGCCGAGATTATCTTTTTTAATCTCTTTCTCATGGTTTTATATCCTTTCTGTTTTTTGATTTGGCTATTGTGCGGACTGTTGTTTGAATATGCTGCAAATATTATGAGTGCATTTTTATATCTATAAAGTTGAGCATTATTACAGGCACAAAAGGAAGGAGCACAAAACCATAGACAAGGTTTAACAATACTTTTCCCGCAACAGAATTTTCGTTCGAAATGAGCTTAATGAGATTATACTTTATAAAAGGAGGCGTCAGATCACCAAGAACACATATCGAAAACATATTGACCAAAGCAAGCAAAATGCCTGAAAAAAATGATACTGCACCTACATTTAATACAGCTTCTTCGAGCCGGGTCGGGTATGAAGCATCACTGTTTTGCTTTGACGGTGTGTCGGAAGCGTTAAGATCCTGTTTTTCTTCTCTTTCCTCAAGCGGATCAGCGGGCGACTCCGGCGCATTTTCTCCCTGAATTGTCTCCTCGTCTTTGTTGCCTTCTTCGGACAGCGAGGTTTCCTCTGCGTGCGACGTAAGCGTGAAGTTCATATCGCCCCACGGGACGATCCCGGAGACGATCGCAACTGCAAGAAACGCCGAGATTATCATTTTGATTTTCTTTTTCATGGTTTTTTATATCCTTTCTGCTTTTGAATTTGATGTTCGGGCGATCTTCGCGCCCCGCCCGTCAAGCAAGTAAAATTCTACCAAACAGGATATTAAGATACAACTCCCAATCATATTAAAAATCAATTAAACATCGTTTAAGAAAAGCGGCGGATAAAAAAATGATGATCGTGGTTTAAATTACTTACGATCATCATTTTTGTTTTACAATTTAAATTGCTTTAAACGTTTTGTTTTCTGATTTTTATATGAACTTCACGAAGCTGCTGCTCTGTGACTTCGCTCGGAGCGTTGAGCAGAAGATCCTGCGCGTTGGAGTTCATCGGAAAAGCGATGACTTCTCTGATGCTCTCGGTTTCCGTCAGGAGCATCACGATCCTGTCAAGTCCGGGAGCCATGCCTGCGTGCGGCGGAGCGCCGTAGTGGAAAGCGTCGTAGAGGGCGGCGAATTTCTTCTTGACGTCGTCCTCGGTGTATCCGGCGATCTCAAACGCTTTGATCATCACTTCGGGGATATGATTTCTCACCGCGCCGGAGGAAAGCTCGCTGCCGTTGCAGACGATGTCGTACTGATAGGCGAGGATCTCAAGCGGATCCATGTTTTCGAGCGCATCCATTCCGCCTTGCGGCATTGAGAACGGGTTGTGGGTAAATTCGATCTTGCCGGATTCCTCGCCGATGCCGTACATCGGGAAATCGACTATGAAGCAGAGCTCGTATTTGCTCTTGTCGATGAGGTCAAGCCTTTCGCCGAGAGCCGTTCTGATCTCGCCCGCAAACTTGTCGGTGTTCTTCGGTGTGTCGGAGATGAAGAACAGCGTGTCGAACTCTTTGAGGGAGAGCATTGTCTTGAGCTCTTCGATCTTCTCATCGCTGAGGAATTTTACGATCGGGCCTTTGAGCGCCATTTCTTCGAGCACGGAGATGTAGCCGAGACCTTTCATGCCGACTTCGTCGGTCGCGAATTTGAGCATCTTCTCAAACCAGGATTTCGACATTTTTGCGGCGCCGGGAGCTACGATACCCCTTACCTGCTTGCCCTTGAACGGAGCAAAATCGACGTCGCTGAAGAATTCCGAAAGGTCGTTGATTATCAGCGGATTGCGAAGGTCGGGCTTGTCGGTGCCGTATTTGAGCATACTCTCTTTGTAGGGGATCCTCCTGAAAGGCGGCTTTGAAACCTCCTTGTCGGAGAAGGTTGAAAATACGTCGTACAAAACTTCTTCGGCAACGGCGAAAACGTCTTCCTGCGTTGCGAAAGCCATTTCAAAGTCGAGCTGATAGAATTCGCCGGGCGAACGGTCGGCTCTTGCGTCCTCGTCGCGGAAGCATGGAGCAATCTGGAAATATTTGTCGAAGCCGGACACCATCAGAAGCTGTTTGAACTGCTGCGGAGCCTGGGGGAGCGCATAGAATTTGCCGTGGAATTTTCGGCTGGGAACAAGGTAGTCCCTCGCGCCTTCGGGGGAAGAAGCGGTGAGGATCGGCGTCTGGATCTCAAGGAATCCCATTTCCTCCATCTTCCTGCGCAGATGGCTCGTGATCTTCGAGCGAAGGACGATGTTGTCGTGGACTTTCGGATTCCGAAGGTCGAGGAAGCGGTATTTCAGCCTGACATCCTCTCTCGTCTGATGAGAAGTCTGGATCTCAAACGGGATCTGGTTGAGAGCTTTGCTCAAAAGCTCAAAATTTGTTACGGCGACTTCGACTTCGCCGGTGGAGATTTTCGGGTTGAAGGTTTCTTCGTCGCGCAGGGTGACTTCACCCTCGACGCTGATTACGCTTTCCTTCGTAACTCCTACGAGCACGCTTTCGTCATGGATGACGAGCTGAGTAACGCCGTACTGGTCGCGCAAGTCGACGAAAATGATGCCGCCGTGGTCGCGGATCGTGTCGATCCAGCCGGCGAGTTTAACGGTCTGACCGATGTTCTCCTTTGTCAGAGAACCGCAGTCGATGTTTCTGTAGCAATTTCTCATAATTGACCTCCAAAATAAAAAATAGCCCCTCAGACAAATCTGAGGGACGAGATAATTCCCGCGGTGCCACCCACATTAACGTCAAAAGACGTTCACTTTTTTTAAAAAAATGCAGTGCTTTCTTCGGAAGTGTTGCCGCAAGGATCGGCTCAGGACAGCGCTTTCAGCCTCGGCGCAGTCTCTCTTGACCAAGCTAAATGATACTTTCGGGTCTTCCGCACTGTATTACATTATATCAGCGGCGAAAAAATTTGTCAACGGTTATTTTTCGCTTTCGGGCTCATACTTTTTCAGCCTGCCGAAGTTGACGGGCGGATAGAAGTACAGATTGCCCACCGCGTTGCCGAGAACGCCGAGAATGTTGGCGAAAAATCTGATCTTGAAGCCCATAAACAACAGCTTGAAAACGACCATGTTGTTGAGCGAGGTTTTGACCTTCAGCTTCATTTTAAGCCGCTTTTTGCCGAAGGAAAAGACCATGCTTTTGACTTCGGGAGTTTCGATCAGAATGACCTGCACCTTCAGCTTGCCGTCGGGAGTCCACCTTCCGTAGGCGGCGGCGTGGGTGAGATTCTGGCCGAGGTTGAGCGCGCTGTAGCGGGTCTCTCCGTCGAGGCTGACGACCAGCTCGTTTTTGCCGAAATTCTTCTCCGTCCAGCTCATCACGGCGTAGTCATCCTCAAACTCAAAGCTGACGTTGTCCATCTTGCCGGGCTGTTTGGCGAAGACGTAAGACGACGGCACGGACTGCATGGTGAGATATTTTCTCTTTATCATCTTATAGCGTTTGCCGTTGAGATACTGCTCGGTCGCAAAATTCCGGGGGCCGTGTTCAAGAATTCCGTAGGAAAGCGAATCGAGGAAATCTGCGAAATGAGCTTTCCTCTCATAGGGCACGGCGATGGCGCCACTTTGAACAAACGCGGCGGGGAAATATTTGTCGACGAGCGGGAAGATGTCATATTGTTTTGAATCGCCCGACTGCATTACGATAAAAGCGTCGTGCTTGGGATAAACGAAAATATACTGGCCGAAGAAGCCTTCAAACCTGTAATAGGATCCTTCGTAATCAGCCCAGATCTGGTAGCCGAAGCCGAGACCTTTTGAGTAAGCCCCGTGCAGATCATCGATCAGCGGGCTGACCATTGTGTCAATCCAATTCCTGTCGACGACCTGCACGCTGTCCCAAACGCCGTGGTTGAGGAACAGCTGCGCGATTTTCGCCATGTCGTCCGACGACCAGTAGAGCCCCCATGCGCCGGCTTCATAGCCCTCGCTGTCGGTCTCCCAGAACGGTTTTTCGATCCCGAGCGGCTCAAAAAGGTGGGGGTTGAGGTAATCGCTGATGGTGAGCCCCGTGACCTGCGTCAGCATCCTGCCAAGGACGTAGGTATATTCGCTGATGTAATGGAACTTTTCGCCCGGAGGCGCAATTGTCCTGCCGCTGACAAAGATGTCGAGCCAGTCGCGCTTTTCCTTGCTCTTTAGGACGTTGATGGCTTTGCCCGCCGTCATCGTCAGAAGATGCTCGACCGTGATGCCCCGAATCTTTTCAAGCTCCTTTTCGGTAAACCTGTCGGGGAAAACTTCTTCGATGGTGGTGTCAAGCCGAAGCAACCCCTCGTTGACGGCAAAGCCGATGGCGAGCGCAACGAGCGGCTTCGAGGAGGAAAAAGACGAGTATTTGAAGGAAAAACCGTAAGGCTTCTTTGAACATTTTACGCCGATTTTTCCAAAACGTCCTATGACGACGTTCTTGAAATTATAGTCTTTCTCCAAGCACTCTTTCAAAAAGTTTTCAACAGCGACGGAGTCTATTCCCAAATCTTCCGGGCAGGAAGCTTGCTCAAGCCCGGACTCTCTGAACAGATTTTGCATAAAAATCACCCTTAGGTCACACATTACATTTTGAAAATCCTGTTTGAATTATAACACATCAAAACAGAAATTTCAATACATTAATAATACCAAACGGAAAAAACGCGATCTTGTCCAAAGGGCAAAATTCAAGTTGCAAAACCGGGGCGGATTGTGGTACAATAATCCAAGCAAATTTTGGGGGATAAAACAATGGACGAAAAAAAGTTTTCCGAAAGAAATCTGACGATGCTCTTTGATTTTTACGAGCTGACGATGGCGAACGGCTATTTCAAAAATGGAGTCGGGGACAAAACGGCGTATTTTGACATGTTCTTCCGCAAAGTCCCGGACAACGGCGGTTTTGCAATAATGGCGGGAGTCGAGCAGCTTGTCGAATACCTTGAAAACCTTCATTTCACGGATTCGGAAATCGACTTTTTGAAAACGAAAGGCTTCGGCGACGAATTCCTTGAATACCTGAAAAACTTTGAATTCAAGTGCGACGTCGACTGCGTGAGCGAGGGTATGCCGATCTTCCCGGGCGAGCCGATCGTCAGGGTAAAAGGCCCTGTCATCCAGGCGCAGTTCATAGAGACGATGGTGCTCTTGTGCATAAACCATCAGAGCCTTATCGCCACCAAATCCAACCGCGTTGCAAGGGCGTCGAGGGGCAGAGCTGTCATGGAATTCGGCTCGAGGAGAGCCCAGGGATTCGACGGCGCAGTCCTCGGCGCGAGGGCGGCGTATATCGGCGGTTGCGTGGGCACTGCCTGCACGCTGACGGATTGCCTTTACGGCGTTCCGGCGCTTGGAACAATGGCGCACAGCTGGATCCAGATGTTTGACAGCGAGCTTGAAGCTTTCTGCGCCTATGCCCGCGAATATCCCGACAACTGCACTCTGCTCATCGACACTTATAACGTAATAAAATCAGGTCTCCCGAACGCTATCGAAGCGTTTCGCAGAGAAGTTTTGCCCAGGGGATTCAGACCCAAGGGAGTCAGGATCGACAGCGGCGACATCACCTATCTTTCAAGGAAAGTCAGGAAGATCCTCGACGAGGAAGGCTTTGAGGACTGCAAGATCGTCGCGTCCAATTCGCTCGACGAATATATCATAAGAGATATGCTGCTGCAGAATGCACAGGTCGACTCCTTCGGCGTAGGCGAAAGGCTTATCACTGCTTCGTCAAACCCCGTGTTCGGCGGCGTTTACAAGCTGGCGGCGATTGAAAACGACGGCGTTATCGTCCCGAAAATCAAAATCAGCGAAAATGTTACAAAAATCACAACTCCCGGCGTGAAGACCGTATGGAGGCTTTATGACCGCCAGAGCAACAAGGCTTTCGCGGACGTTCTGACGTTTGAGGACGAGATCATCGACGACACGAAGCCGTACGAGATATTCGACCCGGAATACACCTGGAAGAGGAAGACCGTCACCGACTTCAGGGCGGAAAAGATACTGAGCCCGCTTTTCAGGAACGGAAAGCTTGTCGCTCAAAAACGAGACATCAACGAGATCAGAGCTTTTTGCGCCGCCCAGGTCGACAATCTCTGGGACGAGGTCAAGAGATTTGAAAACCCCCACACCTACTACGTCGACCTTTCCCAAAAGCTTTGGGACGAAAAGCAGAGACTTATCTCGGAATTTAAACTGTGAGGTGAAAACGGTGCTGAATATCGGCTGTCATCTTTCCGCATCCGCAGGTTTTTCGCATATGCTGGAAGAATCGCTCTCCATCGGGGCGAACACGTTTCAGTTTTTTACGAGGAATCCGCGCGGCGGCAAGGCAAAGGACATTGACGAAAAAGACGTAAAAAACTTTTTGAAAAAATGGGACGAGCTCTCCAACGGAAAAATAGTCGCACATGCCCCATATACGCTCAACATGTGCTCGGCGCAGGAGAGCACGAGGGAGTTCGCAAAGCAGGTTTTTGCGGACGACCTGATGAGGATGGAGTTCGTTCCCGGGAACTACTACAACTTCCACCCCGGCAGCCACGTCGGACAAGGCGCGGAGGAGGGCATCAGGCTGATCTGCGAAACGCTCAACGAGCTGTTGTTTGACGAAATGACGACGACCGTTTTGCTCGAAACGATGGCGGGCAAGGGCAGCGAAGTCGGCGCAAGATTTGAAGAAATACGCGAGATAATCGACAGGACCGAAAAGGAATCGAAGCTGGGAGTCTGCCTTGACACCTGCCACGTTTTCGACGGCGGATATGACATCGTGAACAACCTTGACGGCGTTCTTGAAGAATTCGACCGCGTGATCGGGCTCGACAGGCTGAAGGCTGTTCACCTCAACGACAGCAAGAACGTCCTCGCAAGCCACAAGGACAGGCACGAGAAGATCGGGCAGGGCAACATCGGGCTTGAGGCGATGATGAATGTGGTCAACCACAAAAAACTGCGCCATCTGCCCTTCATCCTTGAAACGCCCAACGACCTCGACGGCTACAGGCAGGAAATAGAGCTGATCAAGCAAAACAGAGTTTGATTTTTTCAAAAAGATCAAGCGGGCTTTCCCGTTTCCGGGATAGCCCATTATTTTTTTGAGAAAACTTTTTTATTTAATATGAAACTGCTCGTTTCCTATTAAATAAAAAAACTGCACCGAACAAGCGGTGCAGTCAAAAAACCTGTCAATGAAAATCATTTTTCAAGTCCAAGCAACCAGTTTACGGAAACTTTCAGAGTATCGGCGATAACAACAAGCTCGCGGTCGTTGACGTGGCGGAACTGTCCCTCCAGCTTGGAGATGGACGAGTTGCTGAAGTCTAGCCCTGCGATCTGCAGTTGTGCAAGGAAGTCCTTCTGACTCAGACCAAGCTCGTCACGCTTGGCCTTAACGCGCTGACCCACGATGTTCTGATTGCCGATTTCTTTAGTTCTCGTTCTCATATTTTCTTCATCCCTCTTTGTCAAATATTTCACACTGCGATAGATTATATCACCATACCAAAAAAAAGACAATATGGAAAAAAGAAAAATAAATAAAAATTTCTTAAAAAAAATAAATATTTGCGATTATGTATAATAAAATTCGGTTTACGAAAAATGGCGTGCTTTTTCGGAAAAAACATTGCTGTTGAGGCGAACATATTTCCTGATTTGGAAAAACACAAAATATTACGAAATAGTTAATTTGCAAAAATGTTGAAAAATATTGCCGTTAAGTGATTGAAAAAAGTGACGTATGGTGGTATAATAACATGAATTTTTATGTTCTCACAGAAAGGGTGGCGACGATTTGAAGCAGATTTTGAAATACCTGAAACCGTACAGAGCTTCGGTCGTGCTTTCTTTGCTGTTGGCGGGCATCAACCACGGTCTGCACGTTCTGCTGCCGGCGATGATGTCGCTTGTGATAAATAACGGTATCGGCAAAAACGATATGCAATACGTTAAAAAGATGGGCTTTCTGATGGTGGCTGCCGCGTTCATTGCGCTCGGCTTCGGCGTAGCGAGCAGCTATTTCACCTCGAAATGTTCGACCGGCTTCGGCAAAGAAGTGCGCCGCGCCGTGTTCAAAAAAACGCAGTCGCTCTCCGGCAGCGACATCAGCGATATTTCGCCTGCGTCGCTTCTCATCAGGAGCACCAACGACATAAACCAGACCCAGATGATCCTCCAGAACTGCCTGAGGATGCTAATGAGCGCGCTCGTCATGATGGTTGGCGGTACGGTCATGTCGTTCATCATGAACAAGAAGCTTTCCGCCTGCCTTTTCGGGGTGCTGTTTGTGATAGTCATCATCGTCGTCCTGATCTCGAAGAAGATCATCCCGATGTATTCCGTCGTCCAGAAAAAGATGGACAAGCTCAACGCCGTTATCAGGGAAAAACTCAGCGGCATCAGGGTTGTCCGCGCCTTCAACAAGAGCGAGTACGAGGACGGAAGATTTGACGAATCCAACGATGAGCTTGCGAGCACCTACGTCAGGATCAACAGGATCTATGCAAAAGTCCTGCCCATCGGTATCATGGCGCTGTTCAGCCTCATCGTTGTGCTGGTTTTCATAAACTGCCGCCAGATAATGGATATGGACGTCGGAGCTCACCGCGAGGAGATCGCCAACACCGTCGGCAATCTACAGGCCTTCGTGGTATACGTTGTGATGATCGTTGCCGCGATCACGATGGCGACTTCCGTTTTCGTCATGATACCAAAGGCGATGATCAGCGTCGACAGGATCAACGAGATCCTTTCAAAAGAGCCCGGCATTAAAGAGTGCGACGATCCGAAGCCATTTGCCGAGAGAGGATCGGTCGAATTCAAAAACGTTTCGTTCTCATATCCGGGGGATGAAGTCGAGCGCCTGAGCGACGTTTCGTTTACCATCGAAAAAGGAAAAACGACCGCCTTTATCGGCAGCACCGGCAGCGGAAAAACCACCATCATCAGCCTTATGACGAGGATGTACGACGTCGAACGCGGCGAAGTCCTGGTGGGCGGAGTGAACGTGAAGGAGCTCTCGAAATCCGACCTCGCTTCCGCCGTCAGCCTTGTATCGCAGAAAACAATGCTTTTCAGCGGAAATATAATGGATAACGTCCGTTTCGGAAACGACAGCCTCTCGGACGAAGACGTTATCAGAGCCTGCAGGGTAGCTCAGGTCGACGAGTTTGCGCAGCAGATGCCGGAAAAATACGACACCATGATCTATCAGGAGGGCAAAAACCTCTCCGGCGGCCAGAAGCAGCGCATCTCGATCGCCAGGGGGATTGCCAAACAGGCTGATATATACGTTTTTGACGACAGCTTTTCAGCCCTTGACTTTGCGACGGACAAGAAAGTGCGCGATGCCATCGGGGAAGAACTGAAAGGTAAGACGGTCGTCATCATCGCTCAGCGGATCGGATCCATCCTCGACGCTGACAAAATTATCGTTCTGGGCGAAGGCAAAGTCGTCGGAACCGGAACGCATACTCAGCTGTCCGAAAGTTGCCCGCTTTATCAGGACATCGTGAGATCCCAACTGTCAAAGGAGGGAGACGGTGAGTAAAAAAAGCGCAAAAAACGGCGAAACGGTAAAAAAATATGATATACACGTCCAAAGCGACTCCAAGAATAAGCCGAAAAACTTTCTGGGGACTCTGAAAAGATTTCTGAAGCACATGTACCCGCAAAGGAAGCTGCTGATATTTGTCGTCCTGTGCGGACTTATCGGAACGGCGATGATGACGGTGGGGCCGCTGATCATCGGCAGGATAATCGACGTTATCCAGCTCCAGGTCGACCGCAAGCTTGCGGGATTGACCGTTGACCTTTCGGGAGTGCTGAGGATCCTCGGGATGCTGCTTTGCATTTACGCCGTGTCGTCGGTGATGACGTTTTTCCAGTGGGACATCATGGCGCGTGTTACGCAGGACGTCGTCAAATCGCTTCGCAAAAAAGTTAACGATAAACTTTCAAGAATGCCGCTCAAATACTTTGATTCCCACCCGAGAGGGGAGATCATGAGCTGCATGATAAACGACGCCGACAACATCAACCTCCACCTCCAGAATATTATCCTCCAGACGGTGACTTCGCTCGTCACGTTTGTGGGAATACTTGTGATAATGCTCGTCGTCAGCCGCGAGATGACGCTCGTCACGGTCAGCATCCTGCCCGCCGGTGCGGCGATCGCAACGCTGATAGTCAAAAGGTCGAGAGGTTATTTCCGCGCCCAGTGGAAAAAGACCGGTCAGATCAACCGCCACATGGAGGAAATGTATACAGGCCACGAGGTCGTCAGATCGTATTCTTATGAAAAGAAGGCGATGGAAGAGTTTGACGAGATCAACGAAGACCTGTTTTTCGTCAGCAGAAAAGCGCAGTTCATCTCCGGAACGGTAATGCCGTTTTTGAATTTTGTAAACAATTTCGGCTACGTTCTCATCTGCGTTTTCGGCGCATATTTTGTCCTTAATCAACGCATAACGCTCGGAATAGTCGTCAGCTTCGTGACCTATTCAAAGCTTTTCACCCAGCCGATCGTCGACATGGCGAACATCATGAACAACATCCAATCGTCTCTCGCCTCGGCGGAGAGGATATTCGATCTCCTGGACGAGGGCGAGGAATCCTTCGAGGCGGAGGAGGAGCCGGAAAAGAACGTCAGAGGCCACATCGAATTTGAGCACGTTTACTTTTCATATTCTCCCGACAAGCCGCTCATCTCCGACCTGAATCTTTCGGTCGAGCCGGGGCAGGTCGTCGCAATCGTCGGCCACACCGGAGCGGGAAAAACTACGATTGTCAACCTTCTCATGAGATTTTATGAGGTCGACAGCGGTAAAATCAAGATCGACGGGAAAGATATAAGAAAGATAACGAGAAAAAATCTTCGCAAGCTTTACGGAATGGTTTTGCAGGACACATGGCTGTTCAACGGAACTATCCGCGACAATATTGCATATGCTAAAACGAACGCAACCGACGACGACGTCTATTCCGCGGCGAAACGCGCCTGCGCGCACGATTTCATTATGTCGCTTCCAAACGGATACGATACCGTGGTCGGGGAGGATTCAGACAACATTTCCCAGGGCCAGAAACAGCTTATCACCATCGCGAGGACGATCCTTTCTGATCCGACGATACTGATTTTTGACGAAGCGACGAGCAGCGTCGACACAAAGACGGAAAAAATGGTGCAGCAGGCAATGGATTCCCTGACGAAGGACAAAACGAGCTTCATCATCGCCCACAGGCTGTCCACCATCCGCGAAGCCGACGTGATCCTTGTTATGGAAAACGGCGCGATCGTCGAAAGCGGAAGCCATGAAGAGCTCATGAAGAAAAAGGGAGCTTACCACACCCTCTACATGACGCAGTATTCCGCAAACCGATAATGTTCTCAAATGATGTTCTCAAACAGCTTATCCGGAAACACGGAGGAAACGAACGAATATGTCTCAAAAAATCGTTGAATATTTTCAGGGCAAAAAAGTCCTCCTGCTCGGCTTCGGCAGAGAGGGAAAAGCGACGTTCAATTACCTGAGAAAATATTATCCCGAAATGACGATCACCGTCGCCGACAAGCGGCAGTTTAGCCCGCCCGATGAAAACACCCGCATCATCTGCGGCGAAAACTATCTCGATTGCATCAACGATTTTGACGTTGTGATGCAGTCGCCCGGGATATCCCTTCGGGACGTGGAGATCTCCGAATCGACGGAGATAACAGGTGAGATGGATCTTTTCCTGCGGTTTGCCGACTGTTTCAAGATCGGCATAACAGGAACGAAGGGCAAAACCACGACCACTTCGCTCATATACAATATAATAGTAACGCACAACTACGAAAAGGCGACAGGCAGAAAATGTTTCCTGCTCGGGAATATAGGCATCCCCGTTTTTGAATGCCTTGACGAGATCGACGAAGACAGCATCGCGGTGATCGAAATGTCATGTCACCAGCTTGAGTTTTCAAAAGCGTCGCCGAATATATCGGTCATCACGAACGTCTACCCCGAACACCTTGACCACTACAACGGCTTTGAAGGCTACGTCAATGCAAAGCTGAATATTGTGAAATACCAAACCGGGGAAGATTATTTCATCTACAACGCAGACCAGGGGCTTGAGAGCTTTACGGACGTCGGAAAGCTGAGGGGCAGACCCGTCCCCGTCAGCATCAACGACGACAAAACCGACGCTTTCCTTGCAAGCCTCGACGGCATCAACAAGCACCTGAAAGGCGACAACGCGAAGCAGGATATTTTCTTTGCAGTCGCCGCCGCAAAGCTTGTGGGAGCGCAGGAACGGTATATTGAATTGGCGCTTGAAGAATTCGGCGGCATCGAGCACAGGCTTGAAGAAGTCGGAACGTGGGAGGGCATAACCTTCTACAACGATTCCATCGCGACGATCCCCCACACCGTCGTCTGCAACGTCAAAGCTCTCGGCAACGTATCGAGCCTGATCTTCGGCGGAATGGACAGGGGAATAGATTATACAGAGCTCAACGAATTTCTGGGCAGCGGCGTCGTCGGCACGCTCATAGGCTTGCCCGAAACGGGGCACATGATTATAGACGCTCTGATAAAAGGCGGCTACAAGGGCAAGACCTTCAAGGTCGACACGATGGACGAAGCTGTAGAGATCGCCTACAAAGAGACAAAAAAAGGCAGATCGTGCTTGTTTTCTCCTGCGGCTTCGAGCTACAACAGATATAAAAATTTTGAAGAAAAAGGCAACCACTTCAAGAGCCTTTGCAAATATTTCGGAGAAAAAAACTAACCTAACTAATATAAAGGAGAGGTTTTGATGTATAAAAAAGTTGACGCAGGTCTGAATTTTGTCGAAAGAGAAAAGCAGATCGAAAAGTTCTGGAAGGAAAATCAGATCTTTGAAAAAAGCGAGGAGAAAAAGGGCGATTCCTACGTCTTTTACGACGGCCCTCCGACAGCGAACGGAAAACCGCACATCGGACACGTCCTCACGAGAGTAATCAAGGACATGATCCCCCGTTACAGGACGATGAAAGGCTACTACGTTCCGAGGAAAGCGGGCTGGGATACCCATGGACTTCCCGTTGAGCTCGAGGTTGAAAAGCTCCTCGGTCTTGACGGAAAGGAACAGATCGAAAAATACGGCCTTGAGCCGTTTATCGAGAAATGTAAGGAGAGCGTCTGGAAATATAAAGGCATGTGGGAAGATTTTTCCGCGACCGTTGGCTTCTGGGCGGATATGGACAACCCTTACGTTACATATCACAACGATTTCATCGAGTCCGAGTGGTGGGCTCTCAAGAAGATTTACGAAAAAGATCTCCTCTACAAGGGCTTCAAGATCGTGCCCTACTGTCCGCGCTGCGGAACGCCTCTCTCGTCCCACGAGGTTGCGCAGGGATATAAGGACGTCAAAGAACGTTCCGCCGTTGTAAAATTCAAGGCAAAAGGCGAGGACGCTTACTTTCTTGCATGGACAACCACGCCCTTGACGCTCCCGTCCAACGTAGCTCTTTGCGTCAACCCCGTCGAAACCTACGTCAAGGTCGAAAAAGACGGTACCGTTTACTACATGGCGGAAGCTCTCGTCGAAAAAGTTCTCGGCGAAGACGCGAAGATCATTGAAAAATATGTCGGCAAAGACCTTGAATATAAAGAATATGAGCCGATTTTTGACTTTGTGAATCCCGCGGAAAAATGCTGGTACATCACCTGCGACGGCTACGTCACCCTGACGGACGGCACCGGCATAGTACATATTGCTCCCGCTTTCGGCGAAGACGACGCAAAAGTCGGCAGGAAATACTCTCTCCCTCTCGTCCAGCTCGTTGACGCAAAAGGGCAGATGACAAAAGAGACGAAATGGGAAGGCCTTTTCTGCAAGAAAGCCGACAAGGAAGTTCTCATCGACCTCGAAACGAGAGGACTTTTGTTCGAAGCTCCCGTGTTCGAGCACAGCTACCCCCACTGCTGGAGATGCGACACCCCCCTCATCTATTACGCAAGAGAGTCCTGGTTTATCAAGATGACGCAAGTCAAGGACGATCTTATCAAAAACAACAACACCATCAACTGGATCCCCGAAAGCATAGGCAAGGGCAGGTTCGGCGACTGGCTTGAAAACGTCCAGGATTGGGGCATCAGCCGCAACCGCTATTGGGGAACTCCGCTCAATATCTGGGAGTGCGAATGCGGTCACAGGCATTCGATCGGCAGCATCGCAGAGCTTAAAGAAATGTCCGACAATTGCCCGGACGAGATCGAGCTTCACCGTCCTTATATCGACGCCGTTACGATCAAGTGCCCGAAATGCGCAAAACAGATGAAGCGTGTCCCCGAAGTTATCGACTGCTGGTTTGACTCGGGCTCCATGCCGTTTGCCCAGCACCATTATCCTTTTGAAAACGAAGACCTGTTCAAGTCGCAGTTCCCGGCAGATTTCATCTCTGAGGCCGTTGACCAGACAAGAGGATGGTTCTATTCGCTTCTTGCAATCTCTACGCTTGTTTTCAACAAAGCTCCGTTCAAGAACGTGATCGTTCTCGGCCACGTTCAGGACGAAAACGGCCAGAAGATGTCCAAATCCAAGGGCAACGCCGTAGATCCTTTTGAAGCTCTTGAAACTTACGGCGCCGACGCAATCAGGTGGTATTTCTACACCAACTCAGCGCCGTGGCTTCCCAGCAGATTCTCCGGCAAAGCGGTCATCGAAGGCCAGCGCAAGTTTATGGGCACGCTTTGGAACACATACGCTTTCTTCGTGCTTTATGCAAACATCGACAAGTTCGACGCTTCCAAATATGAGATCGACTACGATTCTCTGTCCGTAATGGACAAGTGGCTGCTCTCCAAGCTCAACAGCATGGTCAAGGGCGTGGACGATTGCCTTGCGAACTATATGATCCCCGAAGCCGCGAAGAATCTCAGCGAATTCGTTGACGAGATGAGCAACTGGTATGTCAGAAGATGCCGCGAACGCTATTGGTCGCAGGAGCTCACTCAGGACAAGATCAACGCCTATATGACGCTCTACACCGCTCTTGTCACTACGGCGAAAGCTGCCGCTCCGATGATCCCGTTCATGGCTGAGGATATTTACCAGAACCTTGTCAGGACGCTCGATCCCTCCGCCCCGCAGAGCATACATCTTTGCGCTTTCCCCGAGGTAAAAGAGGAACTCATCGACAAACAGCTCGAGGACAACATGGAGAACGTCCTGCTCGCCGTAACTCTCGGCAGAGCCGCCAGAAACGGCGCAAACATCAAAAACCGTCAGCCGCTGGGCAAGATCTACATCAAGTGCGACGAACATCTTGACAAGTTCTATACCGATATTATAAAAGAGGAGCTCAACATCAAGGAGCTTGAATATATCGACGACGCGGAATCACTCGTCAGCTATTCGTTCAAGCCTCAGATGAGGACTCTCGGCCCGAAATACGGCAAACACCTCAACGAGATCAGGACTGCCCTCGCGGAGATCGACGGCACCAAAGCCATGGCGGAGCTCAAAGCGAACGGCGTTCTCAAGCTTGAGCTCAGCGACATCACCGCCGAACTTGCCCAAGAGGATCTCCTCATCGACGCCAAGCAGAAGGAGGGTTATTACACCCTCTCCGACATGGGCATGACCGTAACGCTCGACACCTCCCTGACGGATGAGCTCATCGAGGAAGGCTTTGTCCGCGAGATCGTCAGCAAGATCCAGACGATGCGTAAGGATGCAGATTTTGACGTTATGGACCATATCATCGTTTCCATCGACGGAAACGACAAAGTCTTCGGGATCGCCGACAGGAACAGACAGTCGATCATGACCGACGTGCTGGCGGAAGATATTCTCAAAGGCGCAATGGATGGCTCGGAGACATCGGCCGAGTGGAACATCAACTCCGAAAAAGCCACCTTCCACGTCAAAAGAACGAAATAAAACCAAAAATTAAAAACGAGATAAATATACGAAAAACGAAGCATTAGTGAGAAAACAAGAGTTTGTCAAAGCTAAATTAAAAAATTTGAAAAAAACTCTTGACTCGTTCTTTGCTCTGTGGTATTATATGTGAGTATCAAACGGACCCCTTCAGCGGGGAATAATTTACAGGAGTGAAAAAAATGTCAACATTTATCCCGAAAGCGGATGAAATCGAACGCAAATGGTATGTGCTCGACGCTACGGATAAGCCTCTCGGCAAAGTCGCCGCAGAAGCTGCCACTCTCCTCAGAGGTAAGCATAAACCCGAGTTCATGCCGAACGTCGACTGCGGAGATTTCGTGATCATCATCAACGCTGAAAAAGCTGTCCTCACGGGCAACAAACTCAACCAGAAGACTTATTACCACCACACGGGCTATATCGGCAACCTCAAGGAAGTCAAATATTCCACTCTCATGAATGAGAAACCCGAGTTTGCCATGGAGCTTGCAGTCAAGGGAATGATCCCCTCGACGACGCTCGGCAGAAAAGCTCTTACCAGACTTCACGTTTACGCAGGCGCTGACCATAAGCACGCCGCTCAGAAACCCGAAGTCAGAGAATTTTAAGAAAGGGAGGCAATAGATCATGTACGAAACCAGTCCATATTTTTACGGTACAGGCCGCAGAAAGAAATCTGTAGCAAGAGTTCGCTTGTATGCAGGTACAGGCAAAATCACGATCAACGACAGAGATATCGACAATTATTTCGGTCTTGAAACTCTTAAACTCATCGTTCGTCAGCCTCTCGCTCTCACAAACACCGCCGAGAAGTTTGACGTTGTTTGCCGCGTTAACGGCGGCGGCGTAACAGGCCAGGCAGGCGCTATCCGCCACGGCATCGCCAGAGCTCTTCTCCAGTCGAACGAAGAGCTTCGCCCGACGCTCAAGAAGGCAGGCTTCCTCACTCGTGACCCGAGAATGAAGGAAAGAAAGAAATACGGTCTCAAAGGCGCTCGCCGTGCACCGCAGTTCTCAAAGAGATAATT
>JAFTCG010000035.1 GCA_017454815.1 Clostridia bacterium | reverse complement strand
CTATGACCGAGGCCGTCAAGAAATATACAGGCATCGACTTCGACGAGATATCTTTTGAAGAGGCGAAAAAACTTGCCGACGAAAAAGGTATCGAGTATGAGGACAGGCACAAGAAAGGCGACCTGCTGAGCATGTTCTTTGAGGAATTTGTTGAGCATCACCTTATTCAGCCGACGTTTGTTCTTGACCACCCGATAGAAATCTCTCCGCTCACAAAGAAAAAGCCCGGTCATCCCGACAAAGTTGAAAGGTTTGAGCTTTTCATCAACACTTGGGAAATGTGCAACGCATATTCCGAGCTCAACGATCCCATCGACCAGAGGGAGAGGTTCAAAGCTCAGGAAGAACTGCTTGCCCAGGGCGACGAGGAAGCCAACACCACCGATGAGGATTTCCTCACGGCGCTCGAATACGGTATGCCCCCGACAGGCGGCATCGGCTACGGGATCGACCGTCTTGTCATGCTGCTGACCGACAGCGCAGCTATACGCGACGTTCTTCTCTTCCCGACGATGAAGAGTTTGGACAACTAAACATCAAACATACAGAAGACCTTGAGAAGCTTTTGCTTCCGAGGTCTTTTTTGCGTTTGCCTTAGCTTTTCGGAAAAGAAAAAGAAACGGCATATTCTGCAATTTTTGCGGCATGTCCTAATTTTTCATCAAACTATTGTAATAATTCTTAATATATGGTATAATTACCGTGCTTGTGCAAGTTTGCCCTAAAAAGAGGAATGATATATTAAATGAAAATTTCCGTCGCTTTGGCGGCTTACAAAGGTGAAAAATATATTGCCCAACAGCTTCGCTCGATCCTGCCGCAAATCGGTGATGATTCGGAAATAATCGTTTCCGACGATTGCCCGAATGAAGAGATGAAGAGCATCGTTGACAGTTTCAGCGACAGTAGGATAAAATATGTCGAAGGTCCCGGCCGGGGCGTTATAAAGACTTTTGAATATGCGATCTCTTTGTGCGAAGGGGATCATATTTTCCTTTGCGATCAGGACGACGTTTGGCGTGAGGACAAGGTCAAAAAATGCCTTTCGGAGCTTCAAAACGGCTGTCTGCTTGTGCTTCACGATGCGGCGATAGTTGACGCTGAACTTAAAGATACGGGAAAAACGGTTTTTGAGAGCCTTAATTCGTCGGACGGAGCTTTGAAGAATATTCTGGTCAATTCGTTTGTCGGTTGCTGTATGGCTTTTAAAAAAGAGCTGAAAGAGCATATCCTGCCATTTCCGGACAAGCTGCCGATGCACGATCAGTACATCGGGCTTACTGCGAAAAAATACGGAAAAGTTGAACTGATAAACGAGCCGCTGATTTTCTACAGGCGTCATGGCGGCACGGTCACGGGAGGGAAAACGTCCCTTTCGGACAAAATAAAATGGAGAATTCAAATCATCAAGGCATATCTGAAGGCGTGACAGCCCGACAGGAGTATAAAAATGGGGAATTATATAGTTTCCGGATGCATCGTCACTTTTAACAACATAAAAACCATACCGGACACACTCAAAACCATAACGAAAAATACCGAAGGCGAAAGCTTCACTCTTTTCGTCGTCGACAACGGCTCGACCGACGGCACGGTTGAGTTCATAAAAGAAAACTATCCGCAGGTCAAGCTGATCGAAACGGGTGAAAATCTCGGCTTCGGCAAAGGTCACAACTTCATTTTGGATCAGCTCGATTCAAAGTATCATTTCATCATCAACCCCGACGTCACCGTTCGCGACGACGTTGTCGGGAAAATGTGCGAATATTTTGAGAGCCACGACGATGTCGGCATAGTTTCCCCGAAGATCTGCTTCCCCGACGGCAGGCTCCAGATCCTCGGCAAGAGGCGGCCGAAGTTGCGCTATCTTGCCGCCAGCCGCATGAGGGACAACGAAAACCCCTCGAAGCTTTTGAGGGAATACGCCATGCTCGACTGCGATCTTGACAAAGAGATGGATATCGAAGTCGCTTCCGGCTGCTTCGTCGCGATCAGGACGGACATCTTCAAAAAAATCGGCGGGTTTGACGACAGGTATTTCATGTATTTTGAAGATTATGACCTGTCGAGAACTGTCGAAAAGCTCGCTCATGTGAGGTACTACCCCGAAGCTGTCATCTACCACGAATGGGGCAGAGATTCAAAACGCAATACCAAGCTCAAGATGATACACATCAGCTCAATGTTCAAATACTATTTGAAATGGTGTTTTAAAAAATAGCCTTTGGCTTTTTGTGAGGTAAGCAGATGATTAGTAGAATTAAAGAGTCTGATTTCGTAAAAGATTTTATGAAGTACAGATTTCTTCTCGCGGAGATCGTCAGAAGGAACATCAAGGTGCAGTACAGGGATTCGGTGCTGGGCATCTTCTGGACGTTTCTCCAGCCGCTTCTTTCGACGTTTGTGCTTGTCGCCGTTTTCAGCAACATCTTCAACAACAAAACGGAGTTCTATCCGATCTACGTTCTTTGCGGAAGACTGCTGTATGACTTTTACAGCCAGGCGACAAAGCGGGGCATGCGCTCCATCACGACCGCGGCGGGAGTGATCAAGAAAGTTTACGTTCCGAAATACATCTATCCTCTTGGCAACACGCTTTCGTGCTTTGTGACGTTCGTCATATCGCTGCTGGTGCTCGTTGCGTTCATGATCTATTTTATCTGCTTCAAGGGTATGCCGCTGACGTTCAACGTGTTGCTTGCGATCGTTCCGGTAATCATCCTTTATATACTGTCGTTCGGAATAGGAATGATCCTCGCGACGCTTTCCGTTTTCTTCAAGGATATCGAGTATCTTTACGAAGTATTCTGCATGCTTCTTTTCTATTTGACCCCTGTTTTCTATAACGTCAAAAATCTTCACATTTCAAGCAAGGTTGTAAAGATGGCGCTGATGGCGAATCCTCTGTACTCGATAGTAAACATGTTCCGTTTCTGCATCATCGGGATCGGAGAATGGAATTGGAACTGGTTCTTCTATTCGTTGGGATTCGCGATTGCAATGGTGATAGTCGGCGCTCTTGTTTTCAAGGCAAAGGAAGATAAGTTTATTTTACATATTTGATCTAAAGAACAGCAGTTGCTGCATGGAGTTACATATGAGTGAAGTTGTTGTGTCGGTTGAAAATGTCAGCATTCTTTTCAACCTCAATAAGGAAAAAGTCGATAACCTCAAAGAGTATGTCATAAAGATCTTGAAAAGGCAGATCAATTTTACCGAATTCTGGGCGCTGAGAGACATCAGTTTCACCGTCAACAAAGGTGAAAGGCTCGGAGTGCTCGGCTTTAACGGCGCGGGCAAAAGTACGCTCCTGAAAACCGTTGCGGGAGTTTTAAAGCCGACAAAGGGCAGCGTTCACGTCGAGGGCATCATCGCTCCGATGATCGAGCTCGGCGCCGGATTCGACTCCAACTATACGGGCAAGGAAAACATCTTCCTTTATGGCGCGACGATGGGTTATTCGAGAAAATATATCGAGGAGAGGTACGACGAGATCGTTGCCTTCTCCGAACTTGAAAAATTTATTGACGTTCCGATCAAGAACTATTCTTCGGGAATGAGGGCAAGGCTCGGTTTTTCGATAGCCACTGCCGTAGAACCGGAAGTGCTGATCCTCGACGAGGTTTTGTCCGTCGGCGACGCAAAATTCCGAAACAAGAGCGAAAAGAAGATCGTCGATATGTTTGAAAAGGGTATTACCGTTCTCTTCGTTTCGCATAATACCGACCAGGTGCGCAGGATCTGCGACAAGGCGATTATCCTCGATAAGGGCAAGATCATAGCCAACGGAGAAGTCAACGAGGTCTGCGACATCTATGACGACCTTGTCAACTCCGGCAAGAAATAATCCGAAAGGAATTCAGACAATGCCGAAAATCAGCGTTATAATCCCGGCTTATAATTCGGAAAAGTTTATAGCTGAAACTCTCGATTGCCTTGTTGAGCAAACGCTCGACGATATTGAAGCGATCGTCGTTGACGACGGCTCGTCGGATTCAACGGGAGAGATCGTGAAGGAATATTGCGAGAGGCATCCTTTCATCAAGTATTTCCGCCAGGAAAACGCAGGCGTTTCCGCCGCGCGCAACGAGGGGATAAAACTTGCAACAGGGGAATACACAGTTTTTCTCGACGCCGACGATGTTTACACAAAGGAGTCGCTCGAGGGATTTTACACCGCCGCGAAAGAAAGCGGCGCCGACCTTGTGATAGGCAGGCTCAGATCCTTCGGCGCAGGTGTGAGCGAGTACAATGAGTTCGCGGACAAGCTTTCAAAGAAAAAGACGATCGATACCTACGACCTCGATCTGCTTTGGAATTTTCTTGTCGGCAACAAGTGTTACAACACGCAAAAGCTGAAGACGAGCGGAGTTGTTTTCCCGCCGCTGACGTATTCCGAAGAGGGCGTATTTTTCACAAAATTCGTCTATACCGGCGCAAAGATCGCCGGAACCGAGAACTCCACCATGTGCTACAGACGTCACACAAAAGAGGAGGGACTTTCGGTCAGCCAGAGCGTCAGCATCTCGCTCGTAAAAAACTTTATCGCATCGCTCACAGCGATCTACGAGAGCGCAAAACAGAGCTTTGAAAACCCCGGCGGATGCAAGGACGAAGGAGCATACCTTCAGGAGATAATCTACAAAACGGCGCACATCCTGATATTTCAGTTTTACCGCCACTTCTGGCGTGTGGACGACGAGTGCCTTGCGTATATAAAAGAGCAGATGGACAGGCTCGCTTCCATGATGGACGACAGGACGAAAAAGAGGCTTGCGGATTTCAACAGCGATATCTGCGTTTTTCCGATCAATGTCAGCAAAAAAGACGTCGCCGAAAACGCAAAGATCAGCGTAATACTTAAAGATTTTGATTCAAAGTCAACGCTCGAGAGCGTCTATGAGTCGTCTTATCCGTTTTTCGAGGTTTTTGCCAGCGCGGATTCAAGGAAATATGCAGGCGACGATGTTTTGAAATGCGAGAATTTCCACGTCCTTGAGAGCAAAGGCTTTTTAAAAACAGCGAAGAAAAGAGCGAGGGGAGAATACGTTCTCGTTTTCTCAAAACCGCAAAAAGTGGACGACCGGATTTTCAGGTTCCTCGTCAGATTTGAGAAGATCCCTCGGCCGATCAAAAAGCTGTTTTTCCAACCACTGTATTTTCTCGTCAACAAAAAAATAACGTAACTCAAAGGTGCAAAAATGAAAAAGATACTGTATTTTGTTTATTCGCTGTGCTTTGGAATTTTTCGCCTTTTCCCGGTCAGAGAAAACAGAGTGTCGCTCATCTCCCCCCACAACTCGAATTTCAACGACAGCCTGAAATATGTCAAAGCGGAGCTTGAAAAAAGGGGAAATTATGAGTTCAACTGCGTTTCCTCGAAACAGCTCGGCTCATTCAAGGGGATCGTTGATTTTTTCATTGGAAACTGCCTGAAAACCGCAACGAGCAAATATATTTTTCTCAACGACAATTTCATGCCGTTTTCAAGGATAAAGCTTTCAAAAAAGACGACGGTCGTCCAGCTGTGGCACGGGCAGGGAGCGTTCAAGAAATTCGGTCTTGACTCAAATCTTTCCGAGAGTGAAAGGATGCTCGCGAAAAAATGCTCCGAAAAGTATGACCATATCGTAACGTCGTCGAAGAACGTTTCGGAGATCTACGCTTCGGCTTTCGGGGTGAGCGAAAGCAGGATCATCCCATGCGGTGTCCCGGACAGCGACGGGCTTTTCGATGAAAACAATAAAGGAAAATTCAGGCGTGAGTTTTCGATCCCCGAGGGCAAAAAAATCGTCCTCTATGCCCCGACGTTTCGTGAGAACGAAAACGATGACGGGGATATCCTTGATAATTTCTGTGTCGGGAGATTTGTCGAGGAGCTGGGCGAAAAATATCAGCTCGCCGTCAGACTTCATCCACAGGTACACAGATCCGGCAGGGAAATCGAAGGCGCGATCGACGCCACGGATTACGAGGACGTCAATTCACTGATAATCGACTGCGATATTCTCATAACGGATTATTCTTCGATCTGCATGGAATTCGCCTTCCTGAAAAAACCTGCGATCTTTTACGCTTACGATCTCGACAAATATGAAAAAGCCAGGGGCTTCTACTACGACTATCGCTCGTACGTCCCCGGCAAAGTCGTCGAAACGATGGACGGCGTCATCAAGGCGATAAATGAAAACGATTTTGAAGAAGAGAAAATCGAAAAATTCAACAAAATGAATTTCGACTATTACGACGGCCGTTCTTCCGAAAGGTTGATCGACCGCCTGCAAAACAAATTATAAACCATAGCAATACATATTATCCATCACCATTTGTAAAAAAGAAAGGACAGCGATAAGAAAAAATGAATAACTTTTTTGGTGCAATATTAATGAAAATAGTCAGCATATTTCTTGCCGTACTGCAAACGATCGGCATTAACGTTTCGATTTTTAAGACACAGCCAAGCAAGGACTGGAAGACGAATTATACCTACGTTCTTTTCCACGGAGTCATCGGCTGGGGGGATTACAACCCTGTGCTCGACCAGGCACTCCCGTATTTCGGGCTTTTGAGCTATGATGTTTCCGACTACCTTAACTTGAAAGGATTCAAATGCTGTTCTGTAACCAATTCTCTTCTCAGGGGAGTTTGGGACAGAGCGTGCGAATCCTACGCCCAGCTCACGGGAACGAGAGTCGACTACGGCGAGGCGCACTCCAAAAAGCACCATCATGCAAGATACGGAAGGGATTATTCATCCTGTCCGCTCATGAAGAACTGGAGCAGTGAAAACAAGATCAACATCATCGGCCACAGCTTCGGCGGCGAAACGGTCAGGATGTTCGTTGAGCTCATGAGCAACGGCAGCGAGGAGGAAAGGCGCACCACGACCGACGGAACGCTCTCCGAGCTGTTCAAGGGCGGCAAAAGCGATTGGATCTACAGCACGGTCTCCCTCTCGACTCCGATGAACGGCACAACGCTCATGGAGTGCAGGAAAAACTTCGAGACCATTTTTGAAACTGCCCTGAAGGACGACAGGGAAGTCTATTTTACAAACAACCTTACAAGCCCATCAAACCTGAAGTTCAGCGAGTTTATGGGAGGACTGTTGAAAATCACTTCGCAGATGACCAAGATGGGCAAATACAGCTCGGCTTACGAGCTTTCGGTCGATGGAGCGTATGATCTGAACGATGAAATAGGCTTTGAAAACAATATTTACTATATTTCCCGTCCCACTTCCGTGACCGAGGCGGACAGCACCGGAAAGTATCAGGTTCCCAGGACGGGGACTGATCCCGCTCTTTGGATGTCATCATACCTTATGGGAAGGATGGAGCTGACGACGGACAAGGGGCATAAGATCGATTCGTCCTGGTTTGAAAACGACGGACTTGTCAACACGGTTTCGGAGTTTGCTCCGTTTGACGACAAATATGAAAAAGTTGACCTTGATCCGTCGCAGATAAAATACGGCCGCTGGAACGCCCTTCCCACCGTCAACGTGGCGCATACTTCTGCCGTCGGAGGCCTTTTCCAGATCGACGACATCAGGGATTATTACTACGGATTGTGCGATATGATCAATAGAATCGGTTGAGCGACTGTCGCTGTCTTTGCCGATAACATATTTAACACACTTGATCTTTACAAAGCTGTTGTTTTGCAAGCCAAAACGGCAGCTTTTATTTCAGCCGAGACAAGTAACGGTTTATTGACCGATATTTGAGAAAAAATACAAAAATAACAAACCGATTTATAATTTTTAATATATTTTTGCCCTAAAAGTATTTACAAAACAAAATCGTTGTGCTAAAATAACCGTAGGTTATAAGATGAGATAGTAGCATTATGCCCGATTATACTTAATTTCGCTGAAAGGCGTGGTCAATTTGAAAAAAATAGGATCGTCCGTTTGCATTGCGCTGAGTCTGATTTTGGTTTTCTCATTGTCTTTTTCAGCCGCGGCGAAGGGCGGAGAAACGGTAGTTGTCAGCACTGTTGCCGGTAGGACATCCTGTATGCCGGGCGACAGCTTTGACGTAACTGTCAAGATCGCCACCAACTACAATTCCGTTGCGATGCGTTGGTTTGTGCTTTACTCCAAGTCGGCTTTTGAGCTTGTCGGTGCCGACGGCAATTTCGCCGTGACCGATGCGTTCGGCAACGTCGGCGGAAGCGTCAGCTACAACGTCTCCGGAAATGTTTCCTATCCCGTCGGCTATTCTTCGGACGAATACGGCGTTGTGCTTATCCAATGGGTAGGTGGCGGTGAAAACCTCGCTGTGTTCAACCATCCCGACGCGCTTGATTGCTTCACCTTTTCCCTTAAAGTTAAGGATAATGCGGCGTTGGGAACAACGGGCGAGATTTTCATTCCCGACAATTCTTCTTACTACAACGCGGCGCTTGAAGACGCATCGAACGCTTCAACTTACTATAAAGCGACCGGCCTTGCTTGTACCTTCAACGGCTCGAGCGTCCTGGTCGGAGCGGCTGCCGAACCTCAGCTTATCGCGGCTGACGGGTCTGACGCCGTGATCGACGACGCGGCAAAGATCATCTATGGCTTTACCGGCGGCGTCGGCTCTGCAGATGACGTTCTCTCTTGCGTTACTGCGCTCGGCGACGGCGCGATAGCGGAAGTTGATCCGACAGATGACGGCTACGGAACGGGAGCTGTCGTTCGTCTTGTTCAAAACGGCGTGACGGTTGAAAGCTACTCGGTCGTCTATTTCGGCGATGCGACAGGCGACGGCGTGATCGACGAATCCGATTTCGTTGTGATCGATCTGGTCAACGCGATGCTCTATGAGCCCGACGAGAGCAGTGCCGAATTCCTCGGCATGGACTGCAACCGTGACGGCGTGGTCGATGAATCCGACATAGTTCTTGTCGATCTTGTCAACGCCTTTATGGGCGAGATCGATCAGCTTAACGGTGGAATCGTTTTATATTAACTTTATCAATATTGTTGGTATGACCGCTTTGCGGTTGTCAATATATACCAAAACAGTTAAGGAGGAAAACCAGTATGACAAAAAGAATCTTAAGTATTGTGCTTACGTTGCTGATGATACTCAACGTTTGCGCGATCACGGCTTTTGCTGCTGAGTCAGACAACAATGCTTCGTGGAAGCTTGCCTGCTCCAAAGCAACGCCGGCGCCCGGAGATACGCTCTCGATAGACGTTTCTCTCCAGGCAGACTATGTGACGAATACTTTCGGCGCATTGATAGTTTATGACAAGAACTATTATGAGCCGGCAGAATCCGTTGAAGGCAACAACATCGTTATCGCAAGCGATTTCGTTGACTACGGTAACAAAACAGTTATCATGTCCGAGAAAAAATCTGCTTCCGTTGCTGCCAAGCTCTATGATGCTTCTTACACAGACGCAATGAGAGAGCAGTACGCTATTGCTTGGTTCTCGTTCGTTTTCCAGGCATCCAAGTTCGGCGATCCCACAACAGATGAGATCCCGTCATTCGCAACAATGCAGAAAGTTGCAACTTTGAAGCTCAAAGTTAAGGACAGCGCTCCTACAGACGGCAAAGGACTTATCTGGATGGATCCCGTTTATATCCAGACTTCTAACGGCTCCGCAAAATACACTTTCGTAGCTCGCGGCTCAAACGAGATCATCGGCCAGTGTACTACAGCCGCCAAGTTCGGCCAGACAATTGACGTAAGCGACGCCATCCTTTACAAAGCCGAAGAACAGCCCGGATGTACTCATACAAACACAACTCTTACAGGCGCTGTCGCGGCAACTTGTACCGAAGCCGGTTACACAGGCGATACAGTTTGTAACGATTGCGGCGAAACGGTCGCCACAGGCAGCGTTATCCCTGCGCTCGGACATATTGTAGTCGTTGACGCAGCAGTTCCCGCAACTTGCCAGGCAACAGGTCTTACAGAAGGCTCCCACTGCTCAAGATGTAATACTGTTCTCGTTGCTCAGCAGGTAACTCCCGTTGCAGACCATACAGCTGTAGTTGATGCAGCAGTTCCCGCAACTTGCCAGGCAACAGGTCTTACAGAAGGCTCTCACTGCTCGGTATGCGGAACGATCCTCGTTGCTCAGCAGGTAACTCCCATCGCTGACCACACACCCGGCGCATGGACAGTAGTAACTCCCGCAACATGTCAGGCAACAGGTATTAAGACTCAGAGCTGTACAGTATGCGGAACACTTATCGCAACAGACGTTATCCCCGTTGCAGATCATACAGCAGCAGTAGACGCAGCAGTTCCCGCAACATGTACCGAAACAGGTCTTACAGAAGGTAGCCACTGCTCAGTATGTAACACAGTTCTTGTAGCTCAGCAAGTTGTTCCCGCTCTTGGCCACAATTTCGGTGCATGGACGGTTGTAACTCCCGCAACATACACAGCAGCAGGTACTGAAAGACGCGATTGCACACGTTGCGACGCATATGAAGAGAGAGAGATCCCGCAGCTTCAGGATACAGACGCTGACTATTCAGCGGTTGAAGCTGCTCTTGCAAACGTACCGGAAGACCTTTCTCTTTACACTCAGGCTTCCGTTCAGGCTCTCAACAATGCTATCCAGGCTGTTGAATACGGACTTCCCTCTTCACAGCAGGCAACCGTTGACGCTTTTGCGGCTGATATCCAGGCAGCTATCGACAACCTCAAGCTTATCCCGACTTCTCTTGCAGTTTATGCAGACCTTGACGATTATATCGCAAAATACGTTCCCGCAACGTCCAACAGGACTAACGGCGTTTATGGCGCTGACGAACTTGCGGCAATCGACGAAATGATCGCTTCCTTCGACCGTGAGCTTCCTTCCAGCGAACAGGCAACAGTCGACGGATATCTCGCATCCCTTAAGGTTGCAGTTGCAGCTCTTACGATCGACGAGTCAAAGGCTGAAGCAGAATTTGCGATCACTACCGACAAGGCAAGCGCAAAGAAAGATGACGTCATCACTGTAAGCGTTGCGCTTAAAACAAATTATCCCATCTACACGATGCAGGTTCCCGTTCTTTATGATGCAACTGCATTCGAGATCGTAACCCCGAACGCATCTGTACCGAAGTCATATCTTACATTCACAGGCTCTCTTGCAGATGCATACAAACTTGACGGAAACCACAACCCGGCTTCCTCAATGTATAAACGTAACAGCAACCCGTCATATTGGTCTTCTCAGACTCAGTATAAAGTTGCATATGCAACATGGGCTTATGATGTTTCGATTAACAATATCCCCGTAACTCTTGAAGATCAGGAAGTTATCGCAACATTCCAGCTCAAGGTTATCAGCGACACAGCTGATACATCAGGCAGCATCTTCCTTAACTCCGACTGGATCAAGACAGCTACGACAAGAGGCGGCGCTCTCGCAGTCGGCCGTACTCAAGGCTCAGTTATCAGCGTGCTTGACGGAACAAAATATGAAATCGGCCAGACGATCATCCTTGATGACGCTGAAGCGGTTGTAGCACTCAATTCAACTTGCACCCACGTTTGGAACGATGGCGAAGTCACAACAGCTCCGACATGTACTGAAACAGGCGTTAAGACGTTCACATGTACGATTTGTGGCGAAACAAGAACAGAAGTTGTTCCCGCAACAGGTCATACAGTAGTAACTGACGCAGCAGTAGCTCCGACATGTACAGAAACTGGTCTTACAGAAGGCAGCCACTGTTCAGTATGTAACGAAATCCTCGTTGCACAGGAAGTTGTTCCGGCAACAGGACATACAGTAGTAACAGACGCAGCAGTTCCCGCAACATGTACAGAAACAGGTCTTACAGAAGGCTCACACTGCTCCGTATGTAACACAGTTCTTGTAGCTCAGGAAGTTGTTCCTGCAACAGGACATACAGTAGTAACAGACGCAGCAGTAGCACCGACATGTACAGAAACAGGTCTCACAGAAGGCTCTCACTGCTCCGTATGTAACGCAATCCTCGTTGCGCAGGAAACAGTTGCAGCTCTCGGACACAACTATGTTGGCGTTACAACAGCACCGACATGTACAGAACAGGGATACACAACGTATACTTGCTCTCGCTGTTCTGACAGCTACGTTGATGATTATGTTCCTGCAACAGGACATACAGTAGTAACTGACGCAGCAGTAGCACCGACTTGTACAGAAACAGGTCTCACTGAAGGCTCTCACTGCTCCGTATGTAACACAATCCTCGTCGCACAGGAAGTTGTTCCTGCAACAGGACATACAGTAGTAACAGACGCAGCTGTAGCACCGACATGTACAGAAACAGGTCTCACAGAAGGCAGCCACTGTTCAGTATGTAACACAGTCCTTGTAGCTCAGGAAGTTGTTCCTGCAACAGGACATACAGTAGTAACAGACGCAGCAGTAGCACCGACATGTACAGAAACAGGTCTCACAGAAGGCTCT
>JAFTCG010000034.1 GCA_017454815.1 Clostridia bacterium | reverse complement strand
TAGCTTGGGCTTTTTCAAAAAGAAGATACAGGTCGTGATAATATCGGGATCGACCTGCAAAATCCACGCAACATATAAAATCTCATTCAAAGGAGAATACGCTATGAAAAACCAGTCTGCTTCCGGCATGATAGGAACCACGATCGAAAAAATCAAGGATCTGATCGACACCGGCTCCGTCATCGGCGATCCGATCAAAGTCTCCGAAAAAGTGACGGTCATCCCCGTTTGCTCTGTTAAATACGGTTTTGCTTCGGGCGGCTCCGACTTTTCCGGCAAAGCCGCCAAGGACGACCTTTTCGGCGGCGCAGGCGGCGCAGGAGTGACCGTTACTCCCGTTGCTTTCCTCGTCGTTAACGATGACATAGTGACCATCAAGAACGTCGGCTTCGACGCCGAAGGACCTCTGGAAAAAGCCGTCGGTATGGTTCCCGACATCTTCAACACCGTCCAGCTCATTGCCGACAAGTTCATGAAAGACAAGGACGTCGAAAAACAGGTCGACGAAGCTATCGAAAACCTCGACGATTGATTTTTTCTCCCATTCCTGCATAGTTATTATGCAGGGTGGTGGTATTTTTGCTAAAAAGAATAATATTTATTTCAGCTCTGTTTTTTCTGTTTTCGCTGACCGTTTGCGCTGTCGAAACGTCTGCTTCGAGCGCTGTTTTGATGGAAGCGCAGTCCGGCGAGATCATCTATCAGAAAAATCCCCATGTTCGCCGCTCCATGGCGAGCACAACGAAGATCATGACTTCCTTGCTTGCGCTCGAGAACGCAGATCTGAGCAGGGAATTCAAGGTCACCGGCGATATGCTGAAGGTAGAGGGCACTTCGATGGGGCTTCTCGACGGCGATTCGGTCAGCTTCGGCGATCTCGTTTATGGGATGCTTCTGCAGTCCGGGAACGATGCGGCAAACGTGACCGCGCTGAAGCTTTGCGGGAGCATAGAAGAATTTGCAAAGCTGATGAACGCAAGGGCAAAACAGATCGGTATGGAAAACACGAATTTCGTCACGCCTTCAGGGCTCGACGATGATAACCATTATTCCACCGCATACGATATGGCTTTGCTCGCGTGCGAAGCGATCGGGAACGCCGATTTCAGGAAGATCTGCTCCGCCTCCTCGGCTCGTGTTTCCTACGGAAATCCGCCGTATATGAGGACTTTGACCAACCATAACAAACTGCTTGTCTCCCTCGACGGTTGTTTCGGTATTAAAACAGGGTTTACGAAAAAGAGCGGTAGATGCCTTGTCTCCGCCTGCAGGAGAAATGACGTCACCCTCGTCTGCGTCACTCTCAACGACCCGAACGATTGGTACGACCACAAAAACCTTTACGACTACGGTTTTTCAAAGGTCTCGTCGAAAACCCTTGAAACGTCGGACTATTCGATCTCCGTTGCGGGTGGAACGAGCGATCACGTCAGGTGTGTTATGAATTCAACTCCCACCGTTGCGGTTGATGACGTTTCGGATGTCAGATCAAAGGTGTTTCTGAAACTCCGTCTTTTCGCTCCCGTCAAAAAGGGCGAAACTGTCGGCAGAGTTGTTTATTTTAAGGGCTCTAAGGAGCTTTTGTCTGTTCCGCTTATTTGTGAAACCGACGTCGCTGCGCGGGAGAGAAGATCGACCCAAGCTACCCCCGAAAAAGAAAGTTTAAAAGAGAGATTAAAGAAATTTTTATTTAAAAATTAAGGTGATAATATGACTGATGCGAATATCAGACTTCAAAAATTCCTTGCCGATAACGGCGTCGCTTCAAGGAGAAAATCCGAGGAGCTAATTTTCGAAGGCAAAGTAAAAGTGAACGGCAGAGTTGCCCATGTCGGTGACAAGGTCAACCCGAAGAAGGACACCGTCACCGTCAGCGGCAAGAAGATCGTCCGCAAAAAGGGCAAATATTATATCATGCTACACAAGCCGAGAGGGTTCATCACGACAATGAACGATGAGCGTGGGAGGAAATGCGTCAGCATGCTCGTCGAGGATTTCCCCGAGAGGATCTACCCCGTCGGAAGGCTCGACAAAGATTCCGAGGGAATGCTGATTATGACGAACGACGGCGAGTTTTCCAACGCTCTGACTCATCCGGCGAAGCACGTCTCCAAGACTTACAGGGTGACCGTCAGGGAAAACGTGACCGAGGATCAGCTTTCAAAGCTCACGGAATCCATGATGATCGACGGCTACAAAACCGCGCCCGCGGACGTGAAGATCATCCTTAAAGAGCCGACGAGGACGGTTATGGAAATGATTCTTCACGAGGGCAGAAACAGGCAGATCAGAAAAATGTGCGAACAAATCGGCTTGAGCGTTATTCGTTTGAAAAGGACGGCGGTCGGATCCGTCAAGCTCGGAATGCTCCAGCAGGGGAAATGGAGAGAGCTTACGAGCGACGAAGTGCATAAGCTTGCGTCCTCCGCAGGGCTTTCGATGAAAAACAAATAAAGAGGGAAACAATGTATTTTTTTAAACCGATCGCTTTGAGCGAAGAAAAAAAGAACATTAACGGCGTGTTCGAATGCGCCTTTAAATATGACGGCTATGACTCGGACGATTTTTCGGGTGGCTGTGAGGGCGTGATCGAGGGTAATTACGTCATCGTTACGAAGATCGCCTTCCCCGCGGACAAGCCGGACTTTTGCGAAGGCCTCCTTCGCGCGGCTTTGAATTACGGTGCCAACAGGGGCGCATATATGGCTCGCTGCTGCTGCCTGAATGCGATTGATTCAATGGAAATGATGGGATTTGAGGAAGTTGAACCCGGCTGTTTTGAGGGGGATATTCCGACTCTTCTTGGAGGTTCGTGCGGCAGATGCGCAAAGTAGCCCGATTCCTTGACTAAAATGTAAAAATTTGATATAATTATCTTTAAATGATTGACTGTATGGAGTGAGATTAATGGTTAAAAGTATGACCGGATACGGAAGAGGTCAGCAGACACTTGACAACATGAATATTACTGTTGAGATAAAGAGCGTAAACCACAGGTATTTTGAATTCAGCGCCAGAACTCCGCGGCAGTATTTGTTCCTTGAAGAAAAGCTGAAAACCTTCTTTCAGCAAAAGCTTTCCAGGGGCAAGGTCGAATGCTTTGTCACGATCCAGGTGCTCGAAGCGGAGGATTGTACTATAAGCATCAACAAATCCCTCGCAAAAGGTTACCTCGACGCCTTTAAGGAGTTGAAGGAGGTTTACGGCCTTGAGGATGACGTCAGTGTTATTTCTCTCGCGAGGTTCAACGACGTCCTCACCGTTGAAAAAACCGATGAAAACCAGGACAAGATCTGGAACGCAGTTTTGCCCGTTGCCGAGGAAGCTGTCAGGTCGATCGTCGATATGCGCCTCAAAGAGGGCGAAAAGCTCAAAGACGACGTACTTTCAAGGATCGACGTTATCGCCGAAAACGTAAAATATATCGAAAAACGCTCCCCCGAAACCGTCAGGGAATACACTCAGAAGCTTCTCGCCAGGATGAAGGAAGTTCTGGAAAGCGTCAACGTCGACGAACAGCGGATCCTGACCGAAGCCGCGATCTACGCCGACAAAGTCGCTGTCGCGGAGGAGACTGTCAGGCTCATGAGCCATATGGGACAGCTCAAAGATCTGTTTGAGTCCACAGAGCCTGTCGGCAGGAAAATGGATTTTATCGTCCAGGAAATGAACAGGGAAGCGAACACGATCGGCTCGAAGGCGCAGGATGTTGACATCGCGAGGAAAGTCGTAGACATCAAGTCCGAGATAGAAAAGATCAGAGAACAGATCCAGAACATAGAATAAGCCGGAGGTCTAACATGAAACTAATCAATATCGGTTTCGGCAACATGGTGAATTCCGAGAGGATTCTCGCCGTCGTCAGCCCGGAATCCGCTCCGATAAAGCGTATGATCCAGGAGTGCAAGGAAAGCGGCTCCCTTATCGACGCGACGCACGGCAGGAGGACGAGAGCGGTCATCATCGCCGACAACGACAACGTCATTTTGTCCTATCTTCAGCCGGAAACTGTTGCCGCAAGGCTGAACGGAACAGCCGAAGGGTTGAATTTTGATCTGCCGGAGGGTGATGAAGATGAATGAAAAAGGTGTATTGATCGTGCTTTCCGGGCCGTCGGGCTCCGGCAAAGATACTGTTCTCGACGAGATCGCCAAGATCATCCCGATCCAGCGCTCGATCTCCATGACCACGAGGGAGAAGAGAGTCAACGAAGCGAACAACATCGACTATATTTTCGTTGACAGAGATCATTTTGAAAAATGCATCCGCGATGAAGACGTTCTCGAATACGTCGAATACAGCGGCAACTACTACGGAACTCCGAAAGGCCCGATCGACAAGTGGCTTGAAGAGGGCAAGACCGTCGTCTTGAAGATTGAAGTCCGCGGCGCTGAAAACATCAAGAAGATCTATCCGAATGCGGTCACTGTTTTCATCGTTCCGCCTTCGTTCGAGACTCTTGAAAACAGGCTCAGGAGGCGTAACTCCGAAAAAGAGGAGGACATCTCCAAGCGGCTTGAGACCGCGAGATACGAGATCAGCTGCGCTCACGATTTCGACTACGTTATCATAAATGACGAGCTTGATGACGCGATCAGCGATCTTAACACGATAATCAAAGCCGAAAGGCTGAAAAACAATAAAATGAAATTCTTTAAAAGCGAGGTATAAAAAATGCTTAATGCTGATCTGAACAAAGTACTCAAAGGAAAAACAAGCCGCTATTCTCTTGTTATAGCAACCGCGAAAAGGGCAAGAAGGATTGCGGAAGAAGCGGAAGAAAACAACGAGATCATCGTTGAAAAGCCCGTAACGCTTGCTCTTGACGAGTTCCTTGAGGGCAAATACGAGATCGTTGAGCCAGAGGAGATCAGAGACCTGTAATTATTAAAAAAGGGGATGGGAAGATGTTTGCCGAAATTGCTGTCGAGAATTTAACCTACAGCATTGACAAGCCGTTTTCCTATGCTGTCCCCGAAGAATTTGAAGACAAAGTTTTTATCTCCCAGCGCGTCCTTGTGCCGTTCGGCAATTCAAAAAAACCAAAGATCGGGATCATCGTCAATCTGACCGATGAAAAGCCCGACATCGGCAGGCTGAAAAAGATCCTCCGATTGATCGACGACGAGCCTGCATTGAACGAGGAGATGATCTCGCTCGCCGGTTGGATGAGCGAGAGGTATTTCAGCACGTTGTTCGATTGCTGCAAAGCGATGCTCCCTTACGGCGTGAATTTTAAACTCACGTCGGAGTATGCCGTCGCCGACAGGGACGCAGACGTTTCATCTTTGAGCGAAACTCAAAGGGAGATATTCGCCTTTCTGCTCAAATCCGGCGAATACGTCTCCGGGCGGAAGATATGCTCCTCTCTCGGCTTGATGGAGGGTATAGATGATTTCGACCTGCTTGTAAAAAAAGGAATACTTCGCCGCGCATATGACGCAAAACGCAACGTCGGCGATCTCAGCGAAAGAATGCTCAGGCTGACGAATGACTACAATGAAAAAGTTTTGCTCTCAAAACTTACCGTAAAACAAAAAAGCGTTGTCAGCCTTCTTGAAGAAGTCCGAACGGCTTCCGAAAAAGAAGTTTGTACACTTTTGGGGATAACCGGCGCCGTTTGCCGTGCGCTTGAAAACAAAGGCATTTGCGAATCTTTTGAACGCAGAGTTTTCAGAAACCCGGTGGAACATGGCGACGAAACGGTTGAAGAAATCAACCTGTCTAAATCCCAACAGGAAGTTTATAAAGGGCTGAAGGATTATTACGGCTCCTGCCGCGAGGGCGGCGGAGTTGCGCTGCTTTACGGAGTAACGGGTAGCGGAAAAACCAGCGTATACCTTAAACTGATCCGGGACGTTGTCGATTCCGGCAGATCTGTGATCGTTATGGTGCCGGAGATCTCGCTGACCCCCCAGACGGTTGACATCTTCAAACGTGTTTTCGGCAACAAGATCGCCGTTTTCCACAGCGCGTTATCCATGGGGGAGAGAGCCGACGAGTTCAGGCGGGTCAGAAACGGCGAAGCTGTCATAGCTATCGGCACAAGATCGGCTGTATTCGCTCCGTTTGACGATCCGGGGCTTATCATCATGGACGAGGAACAGGAACACACCTATAAATCCGAAAGCAACCCCAGATACCATGCCCGTGAAGTTGCAAAGTTCAGAGCGTCGAGGAATGGCGCGATGCTGTTGCTGGCTTCCGCTACGCCGAGCATTGAAAGCTACGCCAAGGCAAAAAGCGGGAAATATAAGCTCTTTTCCCTGCGCGAAAGGTACGGAAACGCTTCTTTGCCGGAAGTGATCTGCGTAAATCTGAACGAGGAACAAGGCTCGACCGAGCGCAGTTTTGTGAGCAAAAGGCTCCTTGACGAGCTTGAAACAAATCTTAACAATAAAGAACAATCAATCATTCTCCTCAACAGGAGGGGATATAATACTTTTGTAGTTTGCAAAAAATGCTCGAACGTCGTAACGTGCCCGTATTGCAGTATTTCCATGACCTACCACAGCGTGAGCAACAAGCTGATGTGTCACTACTGCGGGTATTCCATGAGAATGCTCGAAAAATGCACTGCCTGCGGAAGCGAAAACATCCGCTATTCCGGAGTCGGAACTCAAAAAATCGAGTCCGATCTGCAAAGGCTGTTGCCGGACGCAAGGATACTCCGGATCGATGCGGACACTACTTCCACAAGACGCGCATTTGAAGATAAGTTTGAGCGTTTTGCCGCGGGCGAATACGACATCATGATCGGCACCCAGATGGTCGCAAAAGGTCTTGATTTCCCGAACGTCACCCTTGTCGGAGTGATCTGCGCCGACAGACAGCTTTACGACGACGACTATCGTGGGACGGAACGGTCATTTTCGCTGCTGACTCAGGTCATCGGCAGAAGCGGCAGAGGCGACAAAAAGGGCAGAGCGGTAATTCAGACCTATACTCCCGACAACGAAACGATCACTTTTGCGAAGGATCAGGATTATGAGTCGTTTTTCAACTACGAAATCAAGATCCGCAAAATGATGATCTATCCGCCTTATTGCGACCTTTGCACAGTCTGCTTTGTCGGCGAAGACGAGACAAAAACAAAAGCGGGTTCCTACGCGTTTTTCTCGCTTTTGAAAAAGTCGCTCGATGAAAACAACGGCGTGAACGTCATCGTACTTGGGCCTGCTCCGCTGAAGATCGTAAAGGTAGGCAACAAATTCAGGTACAGGCTGATCATAAAATGTAAAAACACGAAGGACTTCAGGGCCTTGATTTCGGCTTTGCTGATCGAATTCGGTAAGAATAAACTATTTTCGGATGTTACGGCTTTTGCCGACATCAACCCCGAAAATCTATTGTAAAAGAAGGTCATAACGTGGCATTGAGAAATATCGTAAAAACGGGAGATCCAATTCTCTCGAAAAAAAGCAGAAAAGTTGAAATTTTCGATGAAAAGCTCGCCGTGCTGATCGACGACATGAAAGACACGATGTATACCGCTGAGGGCGTTGGCCTTGCCGCGGTGCAGGTCGGCGTTTTGAAAAGAGTTGTCATCGTTGACGTCGGTGACGGTTTGCTGGAGCTGGTCAATCCCGAAATCATCTCCGAGTCGGAGAACAGGCAGTGTGAGATTGAAGGATGTCTCTCTCTGCCGGGGCAGAGCTTTTATACCGACCGTCCGATGGAAGTCAAGGTCAAAGCCCAGGACAGGAACGGAAAATGGCAGATATTCAAAGGCGTTGGTCTCAAAGCCAGAGCATTTTGCCATGAGCTTGACCATCTTGAAGGCGTTGTCATCAGCGACATTGCCGTCAAAGCTCCGGAGGGATAAAAAATGAGAGTTGTGTTTATGGGAACGCCGTCCTTCGCAGTGCCGTGTCTGGAGGCACTCATCGAGAATGATTTCGATGTTGTCGGCGTTTTTACTCAGCCGGATAAACCTGTCGGAAGGAAGAGGATCATAACTCCGCCGGAAGTCAAGCTCAAAGCGATCGAAAACGATATTGACGTTTATCAGCCTGAAAAGCTCAGGGACGAAAGGGTGTTTGAAACAATAAAATCGCTCGATCCCGAGCTGATCGTCGTTGTCGCCTACGGCAAGATTTTACCAAAACAGATCCTTGAATTTCCAAAATACGGCTGCATCAACATCCACGGCTCGCTCCTGCCGAAGCTCAGAGGCGCCGCTCCGATACAGTGGTCTGTTATCAACGGCGACAAATTCGCCGGAGTTACCGCGATGAGAATGGACGAAGGTCTCGACACCGGCGACATGATATTGCAAAAAAAAGTTGAGATCGATCCCGACGAGACAGCCGGCGAACTGTATGACAGGCTCTCTTTCGTCGGCGCGCAGGCTCTCATCGAAACGATAGAGCTGCTTGAAAAAGGCGAAGCCGAATATGAAAAACAGGTTGACGCTCTTTCAACTTATGCGCCGCTTCTTGACAAGGAAATGTCAGTCATTGACTGGAATGATAATGCCTTGAGCATTTATAATAAAATCAGAGGATTATCGCCCTGGCCGATCGCGCACACTTTTTACGACGGCAAAAAGCTGAAGATTTACAAAGCGAGGATCGTCGAAGGATCGTCCGGAAAACCCGGCGAAGCGCTTGAGAGCAAAAAACGGTTGATCGTTGCGTGCGGCGAAGGCGCGATAGAGATTCTTAACCTTCAGCTTGAAGGCAAAAAGGCAATGGATGCTTCCGTCTTTCTTGCGGGGAACAAGATTCTGCCGAACACAGTTTTTGGAGAGTGAGATAAATGGGATATTATTCCAACGGTATAGGCTCTATGATGTCGGGCTATCTGTTGAGCTATTGGTACTACCTGATCATCGTCGGACCTGCGCTCGTCTTTGCCATTGTCGCGAGTGCGAGGGTGAAAAGTAATTTTAACAAATATTCAAAAGTCAGGAATTCCCGCGGTCTGACCGGCGCGCAGGCGGCGCAGGCCGTTTTGAACCATTACGGCATAACGGACGTAGTCATTGAGCACGTCGGCGGTAATCTGACCGACCATTTCGACCCGAAGAACAACGTGATCCGTCTTTCGGACGAAGTGTATTCCTCAACGTCGATCTCCGCCGTCGGAGTCGCCTGCCACGAAGCGGGACATGCCGCGCAGTATGCGCAAAGCTATGTGCCCATAAAGATCCGAAACGCGATTTTGCCCGTATGCAACTTCGGCTCAAGATTCGGCATCCCGATCGCAATTCTCGGTATGTTTATTGCACAGCCTTTCGGCGAATACCTCATAACTCTCGGATTGATTCTTTATTCGCTCGTTGCACTGTTCCAGTTTATAACTCTACCTGTTGAATTCAACGCGAGCTCAAGGGCGATCAAAGTGATCGATGAAACGTCACTGCTTTATGATGACGAGATCGGTGGAGCCAAAAAAGTGCTTAAAGCCGCCGCTCTGACTTACGTTGCGGCTCTTGCTACATCGCTTGCGAACCTTTTGAGATTGATCCTGATGTTTTCAAGAAGAAGCGATCGGAGATAGCATATGTCAAAAACAAGACAACTTGCCTTTGAAGTCCTTTTCAAGGTGCACAGTCAAAAGTCGTATTCAAACATCCTTCTTGATTCGTCTTTAAGAAAGCAACCGCTTGATGACGTCGAAAAAAGATACGTCAGCAGGCTCGTTTACGGTGTGATCGAAAGGCTGAAACTGCTTGATTACAACCTTTCCCTGTATCTCAGGCAGCCTTTGAAAAAGCTGAAGCCTCAAGTCCTGACGGCGTTGCGGATAGGAACTTACGAGATACTCTTTTGCGACGCGATACCAAACAGCGCCGCCGTGAACGAAAGCGTCGAGCTTGTCAAGAAGAATTCCTGTGCGTTCGCTTCCGGCCTTGTGAATGCCGTTTTGAGAAATGTTTCGCGTAACGGTCTTAAATATCCCGATGAAAATGACGACGAATATCTGAGCATAAAATACTCCTGCGAAAAATGGATCTGCGACGAATGGACGGATCATTTCGGGGTTGAAGAAACTGTCAAGATCCTTGAAAACAGCGTCGGAGCCGCTCCGATCTACATAAAGGTCAACACACTGAAAACCGACGTTACCGCTCTCTCTCGAAAGCTGAAAGATGAGAATGCGCAAAGTTTTTTAGTCGACGGCTTTGACGATGCGCTTGTTATCGAGCCGTCGGGCAGCCCCGCCGATCTTGAATGCTTTAAGGAAGGGCTGTTTCACGTCCAGGATCTTTCGTCACAAATCGCCTGCAAGCTTGTTGGCGCAAAACGCGGGGAGAAAGTCCTCGACGTCTGCGCCGCTCCGGGCGGAAAAAGCTTTACCCTTTGCGAGGATATGTGCGGCGAAGGGCAGCTCGTTTCGTGCGATATTTATCCTCAAAGGTTAAACCTGATCGAAAACGGAGCGAAAAGGCTCGGCATCTGCATTCTGGAAACTGTCCTGAACGACGCCTCTGTTTTGAATGAAAGTTTTGAAACGTTCGACAGAGTTCTCTGCGACGTGCCGTGTTCAGGGCTCGGGATCATCAGGAGAAAACCTGAAATCAGATATAAATTCATCGAAGATATTGACAAATTGGTCGATTTGCAATATCATATATTGTGTGTTTCATCAAATTACGTCAGACCCGGCGGCAGGTTGGTTTATTCAACTTGCTCCCTCAACAGGCGCGAGAACGAAGAAAACTGTATCAGATTTTTGAAGGAGCACGGGGATTTCAGAAGTTTTCCCGTCGATAGTTGCTCCGAATTCGGCGTTGTTGAAGATAATATGATCAATATTCTTCCCGGCAGAAGGAACACTGACGGTTTTTTCGCGGCGGTATTTGAAAGGGTGTAGAGCTTGGATAAAAGAGATATTAAATCCATGTACCCTGATGAGATCAGATCCGCTTTTTCCGATCTCGGTTTTGCGCCGTTTCGTGCGAGTCAGGTCTTTGAATGGCTCCACAAAAAAGGCGTTGGCGCCTTTGAAGAGATGACCAACGTCTCCAAAGCGCAGATCGAAGTTCTGAACAAAGAATTCGACCTTCGTTCATGCCGGATCGAAAACAAGTGCGTTTCAAAGCTTGATGGAACCGTAAAATACCTTTTCAGACTGATCGACGGCGAGCTTATCGAATCCGTGCTTATGAAGTACAAATACGGCTATTCGTTCTGCATATCGACACAGGTCGGCTGTAAGATGGGGTGTAGGTTCTGCGCTTCGACCCTCAACGGCGTTGTGAGGAGCCTCACCGCTTCCGAGATGCTAAGCCAGATCCATGCGGCTCAGAACGACGAAAACGTCCGCATTTCCCACGTTGTGCTTATGGGCATGGGCGAGCCGCTTGACAATTACGACAACGTCCTGAGGTTTCTCGACCTTGTCGGACACGAAAAAGGTCTTTGTATCTCGATGAGAAACATTTCCGTTTCAACTTGCGGCATTGTTCCGAAGATGTATGATCTTGCCGACAGGAAATACCAGCTTACTCTTTCCGTCTCGCTTCATGCGCCGTTTGACGACATGCGCAGCGAGATCATGCCGATAAACCGAAAATATCCTCTTTCCGAGGTCATCAAAGCTTGCAGGTATTACTGTAAGACGACAAATCGCAGAATATCGTTTGAGTATTCCATGATTTCAGGATTGAACGATACCGACGAGTGCGCCGGCGAACTTTGCAAACTTCTCAAAGGGATGCTGTGCCACGTCAATTTGATTCCGGTCAATAATGTTCGTGAGAACAATTTTGAAAAAAGCGATTCGAACAGGATCGAGCGTTTCAGGCAGATCCTTGAAGGATCGGGCTTGAACGTCACTGTTCGCAGAAGTCTCGGGGGCGACATCGACGCCTCTTGCGGACAGCTTAGAAACAATCATCTTAAAAGACAGGGGGGATGATGCAAGTTGATAATCTCTGCAAACACTAACATAGGTCTTGTCAGAAGTGAAAACCAGGACTGCTTCAAAACAGGTACGTTCGACGACGGAATAGTTTGGTGCGTTGTTTGCGACGGCATGGGCGGAACTGCCGGAGGAGATATTGCCAGCAAAATGGCGGTAGATCTCATTTCGGGAAGGATCGAGAACTGTTTCAACAGTAAGATGAAGCCCTCGTCCATCGGCAACCTGTTTGAGTCTGCGATCAATCTTGCAAACATAGAGATATTTGATCTGTCGAAGGAAAACCCTCAGTATTCCGGCATGGGCACCACTGTTGTCGCCGCGATCGCGGACGGGGAGAAGGTCTATATCTCCCACGCAGGCGACAGCCGCGCATATTTGCTCTCGGACGAAGGCTTCAGACAGGTCACGGTAGACCATTCCGTTGTTCAGGAAATGGTTGACCGCGGCGAGATCTCGAAGGAAGAAGCCGAGCATCATCCGATCAAGAACTACATCACCAGAGCGTTGGGCGTCGGCAACAGCATTGTCGTTGACTTTAACTATTTCGACTTCAACAAAGGCGATCAGCTGATGATCTGCACCGACGGTCTTTCAAACATGGTCAGCATAGACGAAATGCAGACCATCCTCGAATCCGATGATGATTGTGTTAAGGCTTTGATCGACAAGGCTATCGACAGGGGCGGGAAAGACAACATTACCGTCGTAATAATCAAGAACGAACAATAAACATCCTAACAATAAATTAAGGGAGATAGTGGTATGGAAAACTATGTGGGCAAAAGAATTGACGGGCGATACGAGATCCGCGAAGTGATCGGCGTGGGCGGAATGGCTGTCGTATACAAAGCGTACGACAACATTGACGACAGGATCGTTGCCGTCAAAATTCTCAAAGAGGAATATCTTGCAAACGAGGAATTTCGCAGAAGGTTCAAGAACGAGCCCAAGGCGATCGCCGTTTTGTCTCATCCGAACATCGTAAAGGTCTACGACGTCAGCTTCGGCGATAAGCTCCAGTATATCGTAATGGAGTACGTTGAGGGCATCACTCTCAAGGATTATATTCAGCAGCAGGGCGTTCTCAACTGCAAGGAGATCGTTCATTTTACAACCCAGATCCTTAAAGCCATTCAGCACGCTCATAATAAGGGCATCGTACATAGAGATATCAAACCCCAGAACATCCTCCTGCTTCAGAACGGCACGATCAAGGTGACCGATTTCGGCATCGCCAGATTCAGCAGAAACGACACAAGAACCATGTCCGGTAACGCCATCGGCTCCGTTCATTACATCAGTCCCGAACAGGCGAGAGGCGACGTTACAGACGAGAAATCCGACATCTATTCCGTCGGCGTGCTCATGTACGAGATGCTTACAGGTCAGCTTCCCTTCCAGAGCGACAGCGCTGTTTCAGTAGCTTTGATGCAGGTTCAGGAGGAGGCAATACCGCCTTCGGCTATCAACAGCGACATCCCGACCGGTCTTGAACAGATCACGATGAGAGCCATGCAGAAAAATCCCCGCGACAGGTATCAATCCGTTGCGGAAATGCTCCTCGACATCGAAGAATACAAGAAAGATCCTTCGATCATCTTCGACTATTCATACCTCGTTGAAGACCGTCACGAAAACAACGAAGATGATCTTACCGACACCCTTGAAGATGATGATTACTACGACAACGACGAAGACAGCGTAAACCAGATTGAAGACACGAGCTTTTACGACGAGATCGATGACAGCGTCAGAGTCGGCAGGTTTTCCAGGATAAACTTTAAAAAATATCTCCCTGTTATCCTCGGCATAATTGCCGCCGCCTTGATAATCGGGATCGTTGTCTGGGTCGTTCTCGATCCTTTTGGCAACAAGAAAGTTGTCGCTGGTTTCGTCGGCAAGAACTACAAAACCGAGATCGAATCCAACGAAGACTATGCAGGCTACCAGTTCAATATCGTTGAACAGGTTTCGGAAACGGCAGTTGCAGGAACCGTCATCAGCCAGGATCCCGAAGCCGGATCGGCGTACAAAGAGAACATGGAGATCACTCTCACGATTGTCAAGGACACCGGCACTGTTACCGTCCCGAACGTGTACGATTTGACTCTTTCCGAGGCGAAGCTCAAGCTTGACAATACAGGTCTTAAATATGACATCGTTCTTGAATACAGCGATTCTGTTTCCGAAGGAAATGTCATCAGGACCAGCCCCGCAAGGTATGAGACAGTCAAAACGGGCGACACCGTCAAACTCTTCGTCAGCGATCCGAGCGCTCCCAAGGGCGTTGAGATCCCCGACATCGTCGGCAGCACAGTCGAGGCCGCAAAGACAACTCTCCAGGCGATCGGCCTTGAGATCGATGAAAAAGTTGAAGAGATCAACAACAGCGCGCCTGCAGGCACGATCGTAAGCTGTTCTCCCAGAGTCGGCGAAACTGCTCCCGCGGGAACAAAGATCACTGTAAAAGTCAGCACCGGCAACAGCGAAAGCCCGACTATCACCGTTACCTTCACTCTCCCGAATGACGGCAAAGGCTCGATCATCGGCAAGGTCAACTCGAATATTGTCGTGAACAAGTCAGACTATCTCTTCGACGGAGGCAGCTTCTCCGCTGTCCTCACCGGAACAGGCAAGTCCGATAAGGTCACGGTTTACGTTGACGACGTTCTCTATTACAGCTGTAACGTAGACTTTACGAAGTCCACTCCTGTCGTATCCGGCGAAATCAACAATTGCGGAACTGCAACCGTCAGCACCAACTCCGCCGTTGCTTCAGATGAAGGCGACAACGGCACAAGCGTCACAACTCCGTCCTCCGGCGGCAATAACACTGCCGATGCGGATTCCTACGTTTCCTACTATTACGAATACGCGAAATCTCAGCTTGAAGCAAAGGGCTATACCGTTACCATCGCCGACGGCTCCTATGATCCCACAAACGGCAACATGGTTGAAAAACAGGTACAGGACGGCAACAACATTACACTTTACAAATATACTTTCTGATACGGAGTGATGCATATGCGTCATCTCGACGGTACGATCATTAAAGGTATCGGCGGCTTCTATTATGTAGAAGTCGCCGAAGAAATATATGAATGTAAGGCGAGAGGCAATTTCAGAAAAAACAAAATATCTCCTTTGCCGGGCGACAGGGTCTCCATCACCGTCAACGACAACGGCGAAAACACGGTCGACAGAATCTATGAGCGTAAATCTGTCCTTAAACGCCCGCCTGTTGCCAATCTGGACAGGCTCTATATCGTCGTCTCCGTCTGCGATCCGAAGCCGAATACGCTCGTTATTGACAAGATCTCGGCTATAGCCTGCAAGAACAACATCGAGCCCGTTATCGTCATAACGAAGACCGACCTTGAAAGCTTTGAAGAGATCAGGGAGATCTATTCAAAAACGAAGTTTGAACTTTTTGTCGTCACCGAAGACGATGAATCGGTTGAAAAGCTGAAACAGAGCCTCAAAGGAAAGGTCAGCGCTTTTTGCGGCAATTCGGGCGTTGGCAAAACTACTCTGCTCAACAGGATCTTCCCGCAGATGAATATGAAAACAGCGCAGATCAGCACGAAGCTCGGCAGAGGAAAGCACACCACAAGGCACGTCGAGCTGCTGAAGATAGAAGGCGGATATGTCGCCGATACTCCCGGGTTTTCCTCCGTAGATATAGAAAAAAGCGAAGTCATCAGGAAGGACGAATTGCCTTTGTGTTTTCCTGAGTTTAACGACTATTTGGGCGAATGCAGGTTTTCGACCTGCTCTCACACTGTCGACAAGGGGTGCGCCGTGATCAGCGCCGTCGAGGGCGGAGCCATTTCGCCCTCAAGGCACGAGAATTATAAAGCAATGTACGACGAGGTAAAAAATCTGAAAGAGTGGGAGATCAATGGGTAGATGTGTTATCATCGGCGCAGGCGGGATCAACGACTACGAGACGATAAAAAACATGATCCGTCCCGACGACACTATCGTTTGCGCGGACGGCGGGTATGTTCACGCAAAGATGATGAAACTTTCCGTTGATTGCGTGATCGGCGATTTCGATTCTTCCGCTGCCCCCGAACATGATAGCGTCATAACTCTTCCTGTCGAAAAAGACGTGACAGATACACAGTTTTGCGCCCGGGAATTCGTCGGAAGGGGATACCGCGATTTCCTTCTCCTCGGGATGACCGGCGGCAGATTTGACCACACATATTCAAACCTCCAGACGCTTTATTATCTTAAAAAAAACAACTGCAATGCCGTCATCGCTGATGAATTCAACAAGATTTACCTGATTTCTGAAAACGAGGCGACCGTAAAGTTTTCCGGATACTCTAATATTTCTTTCTTCGCCCTGTTTGAAAGCGTGAAAGCTATTGAGATCAGGGGCGCAAAATATGAGCTTTCTTCATACGATCTTAAAGTTGACGATCCGCTTTGCGTCAGCAACAGCTTCGTCGGATCGCACGATATTTTTGTCGGCAAATCCTCCGGAACTCTTCTTGTAATTGAATCGAATTAAAAAAATCACCAAACTCATCCTTCGGAATATCATGGTAATAACCGAATGATTGGATGGTGACAACATGAAGAACAGATGCTGCAAAAACCCATGGGGGATAGTGATAGCGGCTTTCGGGCTCGGGATACTGCTTGAATGCTGTTTTCCCTCGTCGTTTATAGTGTTTGTCATTGCCGTTGCGATCATATTTGCGGGTATTTTGATTTACAATTGCTGACGGAGGTGCTTTTTTGTGAAAGTTGTTGTTTTCAAAAGTCCGAAGGTTCTCGGAGGGTTGCTGAGGATGCTGTTCGGGATAAAAAAGCAGGATGTTTTAAATACATAATTTTTTCTTTCATCCCAATGGATAAATTGGGATGTTTTTTTTGAAAAAATATTGAAAAAGGACAATGATTGTATTATAATATTTGAGTATTTTTGATTACGGGGTGTTATTGTGAACAGAATCGGTTTTGATAACGAAAAATACTTAAAAATGCAGTCCGAGCACATCAAGGAAAGGATAAGCAAGTTCGGCGGAAAGCTCTACCTTGAATTCGGCGGAAAGCTTTTTGACGATTACCATGCTTCGAGAGTTCTTCCCGGCTTTGCTCCCGACAGTAAGGTCAGGATGCTCCTCCAGCTCAAAGACCAGGCGGAGATCGTCATCGTAATCAATGCCGCCGATATTGAAAAAAACAAAATCAGGGGCGACCTTGGGATCACATATGATCTCGACGTCCTGCGTCTGATTGACGCTTTCAGGAGCATCGGGCTCATGGTCGAAAGCGTTGTCATGACCCGCTATCAGTCCCAACCTGCCGCGGACGCTTTCTGCAAAAGGCTTGAAAGCCTCGGCATCCGCGTTTATCATCATTACACCATCAACGATTACCCATCGGACATCGACAAGATCGTCAGCGACGAAGGCTTCGGCCAGAACGAATATGTTGAAACTACGAGATCGCTCGTTGTCATCACAGCTCCCGGCCCCGGAAGCGGAAAAATGGCGACATGCCTTTCCCAACTTTACCATGAGCACAAGAGGGGGATCAACGCAGGCTACGCCAAGTTTGAAACCTTCCCGATTTGGAATATTCCGCTAAAACACCCCATTAACCTCGCCTATGAAGCGGCTACCGCTGACCTGAACGACATCAACATGATCGACCCGTACCACCTTGAAGCTTACGGCGAAACGACGGTCAACTATAACCGTGACGTTGAGATCTATCCCGTCCTTGCGGCAACTTTTGAACAGATTTTCGGCACCTGTCCCTACAAATCTCCGACCGATATGGGCGTCAACATGGCGGGCAACTGCATCATCGACGACGAGGCGTGCCGTGAAGCTTCAAGGCAGGAGATAATCAGAAGATATTTCAACGAAAAATGCTCTCTCAAAAAAGGTCTCGGCAGCGAGGAGAGCGTCGGAAAAGTAAAGCTTATCATGAAACAGTCGGGCATTTCGCTTGACGAACGACCGGTCATCGCCGCTGCTCTCAAAAAAGCTGAGGAGACCCAGGAACCTGCCGTTGCGATCGAGATCGGCGAAAACGAGCTCGTTGTCGGAAAAACCTCATCTCTCATGGGTGCGAGCGCGGCGGCAATGCTCAACGCTCTCAAACAGCTTGCGGGAATAGACGATGAAATTCATCTTATCGCCCCCGAGGTCATCGAGCCCGTCCAAAAGCTCAAGGTCGAATATATGGGCAACCACAACCCGAGGCTTCACGTTGACGAAGTGCTGATCGCCCTTTCTGTTTCCGCCGCAACCGATCCGCTCGCTCAAAAGGCGATGGAGCAGATCCCGAAGCTTCGCGGAATGGAAGCGCATGCCACCGTGATTTTGACTTCGAGGGACGAGTCGCTTTACAAAAAATTCGGCATCAACATCACCTGCGAGGCGCAGTACCAGACGAAGAAGCTGTATCACAAATAAATTTTTACTTTTACTCGTTGAGCGTTTCGGACAAAATACTTCAGAGCATATTTGCTCATCCTTTCAGTGAGTTTTGACGAACTCCGTTTTTGGGACATTTCAAATATGCTCTGTTTTTTAATTTGTCAAACTTTGATGAAACCGTCGTTTTTTCAAAACCGATCGTTGTCGTTACTTCTTGCCCTTGTTTTTTCGAGCTCGTTTTGATAAAACCTCAAGGCAGTTGCCTGGTTGATGCGCTTCTTTCTTGAAAGAAAGGGCTTTGACAGTGTCTTGTTTATATCGTTTATCCTTGAAACGAGGTATTCTTCCTGCGTCAAAAAAATCATTCCTTTCGGGAATATTTTTTGAGCTGACGATAAAAATATTAATGTAAAAAAGGAGCAGAAATGGAATTTCAGGAGAATCTAAAACAATTTATTCTCGATCTCGGCGTTTCAGACGTCGGCTTTACAAGAATTGACGATTTTGACAATAAAAAAATGCGTTGTGCTGTTTCTTTCGTAGTCCGGATGTCAAAAGAAGTTTTTGAAGAGATCGACGAAGCTCCGACTCATACATATTTTCACCATTACAGGACGGTTAATGCTTTTCTCGACCAATCGATCCTGAAAACAGGTCTGTTCCTCCAGAAGAACGGTTATTCATACATTCCCGTCGGCGCGTCTCAGAGCATCAACAAAGACGGCTGGAACTACATGGCGCGCTTTTCTTCAAGGCAGATCGCCTGCATGTCAAACCTCGGCTCTATCGGAAAAAACAATATGTTCATCCACCGCGATTTCGGCCCCGCCGTAAGGCTCGGAACGTTGTTCACCGATTGTGCGCTTGAAACCGACCGTGACACTGATTTCAAGAAGAAATGCAACGACTGCAACATCTGCGTTGAAAAATGCCCTGCCGGCGCCCTGAAGGGCGTCATGTGGACTCCCGAAAACAGCAGGGACGACATCATCGACGCCGCAAAATGCAGCGAATATATGAAAAAAGAATTCAAGATGATCGGCAGGGGAGCCGTCTGCGGAATATGTATCACATCCTGCCCGCTGTTATAATGCGGCAGTGGTTTTGTCGGCAGAATAACATTATGTGTTGATCCGCCTGTATTCGCCGGCGCTCATATTCATTTCGTTCTTGAACACACGACAAAATCCTTTCAGGTCGGGGAATCCCGTTTCCCTGGATATTTCTTCGATCGTCAGGCTGCTTTCCTTCAGCAGATGACAGGCGATCTCGACCCTGTGACGGTTCAGGACGTTGTGGAACGTCTCGCCCGTCACTTTTTTGAATATTTTGCAAAAATTGCTTTTGCTGTATCCGCAAGTTGAGCTTACTGTTTCGATGTCGAGCGCCTCGCCGTATCTGTTATATATCATTTCCAACGCTTTTTCGACGTTACTCACGCTTTTTGATTTCCCGAAAGAAAGCGCAGGATCGTTTTGCTCGCTGATCAGGCCGATCAGCAAAGCCGCGATTTTATATAGATTGCTTCTGATAAACAGCTCGTCAAACGTGCTGTTTTCTTTTTTCATCTCTGCTGTCTTTTCAACAATATCAATGAGCTCCATGTAATCATCGCGCATGATTTCGTCATCTTTCCTTATCACGCATACGCTCGAGCCCCTGCTTGAAAAGCAGTCATAATATCTTCCTAAAAACGCCTGCCCGAATTCAAGCACCATCGCTTCGCAGTAGTTGTTTTCTTCCCTGACAACGCTGTGGGAGGACATAGGGGATATGACCGCTGAATCTCCCGCCGACAGCGTGATCTGCCTGCCCTCGCAGACGATATTGCATTTTCCGCCCATGCAAAAGCAGATTTCCGTCTCGTAGTGGTAATGGGTATCAAAGCCGTGCTCGGAAACGTTGCCGACGGACAGAAAATATGGGGTAAAGCCGATGAGCATTTTTTGGTAAAACATATTATCACCTTCACCATTATATCCTAATATATATTGTTTTAATTGTCAACTAAAACAGGAAATTTTTGCGAAGTAATTGAGAATTAATGCACTTAAACCGTTTCTGAAACAGTGGTATAATATTTGAAGATAAGTTTATTGATACAATGGTCAACGGATCAAAAACGGAGGGAACTATGGATAAACTGTGTTTGGGCGTAGGCAGGGCGATAATAACGCCGAAGGTCGGCTGTTGCCTTTTCGGCTATAGACCTGATCTGATTTCGGAAAAGGTCGAGGATGATCTGACTGCGACTGCGTTTTATTTCTCGCAGGGGGATAGAAAAGCACTTATGGTTTCCGTTACGCTTGGGCTCATTGCAAACGAGATCAGCGAGGAGATTCTCGATAAGATAGAAACGAAGTTTTCCATCCCGAGGCAAAACTGCATGATCAGCGCGACCCATACCCACTCCGGCCCCGATACCGCCGGAATGGTCGGCTGGGGAGAAATGGACAGGGATTACATCGATAACATCCTGATTTGCGGCATCATCAACAGCGTTGAAGAAGCGATAGGTAGCATTCAGCCGGTAAAAATCGGATACGCTTGCGGCGAAAGCTTTGCCGCGGTTAACAGGCGTGAGACGAGGGCGGACAACAGAACTGTTTTGGGGCAGGACCCCAACGGCAGCTTTGATCCGAGAATGACGGTCATTTCTTTCAAAAATGACGAAGGGGAGATCGTCGCAAACCTTATCCATTACGCAGGTCATGGAACTGCCGCCGGAGCTAACAAGGAGATCTCGCGCGATTGGCACGGCGTGATGACGGACGAGCTTGAGAGCTTCAGCGGAGCTGTTACGGCGTTCTTTAACGGAGCCTCCGGCGACATCGGGCCGAGGCTCAGCACAGGCGGAACTTTGAGCAACGGAGAGATAAAATATATTTACGAGATCGGACGAATCGGAGCGGACGACGCGATCAGGATTTTTAAAGAAATCGGTGAATACAGCAGTCGTGAGATGATCTGCGCCGGCGGAGAGATCTCGGTCGACCTCAAAGAGCGCATCTCGCTCGAAAAAGCAAAGCAGATCTACAAAATGTACGGCGAAAACGCAGTCAACATGGATTCCGCCATAAAGAATTTTGCAAAGCAGGTTATTCTGAAATATGAAAAAGGCGAGCCTGAATTGAAAGCTGTTTCGTTTTTTCAGATGGTCATAGCCTTTGGCGATCTTGTTTTCGTTTCATTCCCGTATGAGCTGTTTTCGAGCATAGCAATGCGAATCGACGACAACTTTCCCGGTAAGCACGTTATGTCGCTGTCATATACAAACGGCTCAATGGGCTATTTTGCGACAGAGGAAGAAAAAATCAGGGGCGGCTATGAGATAGAAATGTTCAATTACAGCGAAAAAACTCAATCCTACTGCGACAACGCCGACTCTGAGCTGGTGCAAAAAACAACGGAAAACGTTATTGAAATATTGAATGGGGGACAAAACTCATGTACAGAATAGGCAAAGAAGAGATCGACGAGATCACAAAGGTCATCGATGCAGTTGACTTATTTAAAATCAACAACGGGTTGCAGGAATCAAAGCAGGTCGAAACAAAGCTCAGGGAGATGTTTTCGGTCGATTATTCCGTATTCATGACGAGCGGTCACGCCGCCTTGACCGCCGCTCTTGTCTCGATGGGAATAGGCCCCGGCGATGAAGTTATCGTCCCGGCCTACACTTATATTGCCACGGCGATGGCGGTCGTTCTTGCCGGAGCTATCCCTGTTTTGGCGGAGATCGACGACACTTTGACCGTTTCGCCCGAAGATATCGAAAGAAAAGTTTCTCCAAACACGAAAGCGATCATCCCCGTGCACATTCAGGGATTTCCCTGCAACATGGACAGGATCATGCAAATAGCTAAAGAGCATGATCTTCTTGTCCTCGAGGACGCTTGCCAGGCGGACGGTGGAAGCTTTAAAGACCGCAGGCTCGGCACGATCGGCGATGCAGGAGCATTGAGCTTCAACTATTTCAAGATAATAACCTGCGGCGAAGGCGGAGCATTGCTGACGAACAACAAGAAAGTTTTTGAAAGATCGATGATTTACCACGACAGCAGTGCCGTCTTGTTCTTCGGCGATCAGATGAACGATTTTTCAACCGAGGGATTCTGCGGCAGCGAGTACCGCTCAAATGAGCTTTGCGCCGCCGTTCTGAATGTACAGCTCGACAGGCTCGACGACATCCTTTCCGACCTGCGCCGGAACAAAAAATATATGATGGATCAGCTGAATGACGTCTGCCGTTTTATCCCGTCGAACGACCCGGACGGCGATTGCTCCACGACTCTCGCGTTTTTGTTCGAGAGCGAAGAAGCCGCAAGACGGTTTTCAACTTCCAAATTCATAAACGGCTGTCTCCCGATCGATACAGGAAAGCACATCTATAAGCATTGGACTCCCATCATGAACAAGCGCGGCGCGCTCAATCCGCTCATGGATCCGTTCAGGATGGAAGCAAATAAGCACATCGTTCCCGATTATAACGAGAATATGTGTCCCATAACGCTTGAAAAGCTCTCGAAGGTCGTTTATCTCAACGTCAATCCCGACGACACGCAGGACGTTCTTAACAAGAAAATAAGCATCATCAAAAATGCAATTCTAAAAGGATGATCTTCAACAAAAAATCCGTGATCTCGTTTTGAGACCACGGATTTTTTCTGCAGTTTTTACTTCAGTTCAAAGCTGTATACAGCGTTTTCATACCAGTTTTGCGTGAGGTAGTTAACAGGTCTGAACACCACTTTGCTGTCGTATACTTCAAGCTGTGCGCCTGTTCCCGGCCAGGGAAGTCCGAACATGTTTACGATTCCGTAGCATGGGAGGGTGATGTAAGTTACTCCGTCGACCTGTTCGGCGTTGCAAAGGTCAAACCATTTTTCAACGACAGTGGCTTTGACTCCCGTGTGCATATGACCGCTGAGGTAGAAAACATTTTTGTATTCTTTCAAAATGCTGTGGAGGTCATATCTCCATTTTTCAATACCGCTGCCCGGCCAGATTACGTCCTCACCGTTGATGCCCTCGAGCGGCCAGTGACAGCAGACGAAAACCGGCAGACCGTTTGCAGTTCCATCCGAAAGCTCACGTTTGAGAAATTCGATCTGCTCATCGCTCATCGAAATGGTGTCGAAATGACCTGCGCCGATGGATTCGTCGCCGAGAACGATAAACTTGTAGCCGTTGATCACAACGCTGTAGTAAACGTCCTGGTCGGAAACGCCCATATATTCGTTATTGTAGCGGATAAAGTTTTCCTTTGCCTGCTGTCTTGAAATGTCCGTTACGCCTCTGTCGCCTGCATGGCCGATATCGTGGTTGCCTGCGACGTTGATGACGGGTACCTTGCTGTATTTTTTGACGATGCCGTAATACCTTGCGAGGGAATCCTCGTCGGCGTAGTTTGTCAGGTCGCCGTCAACGAGCACAGCGTCAACGGGCGATTTGGCTTTGCTGATGTTTTTGAGCCCCTGAGCAAGAAACAGCTGCCTGAAAACATCGGTCATCTCAATATGTGTGTCGGAAATCATCGCCAGATTGAGCTTACAGTCATCGTTTAAGGTCTTGAGCACGTTCGCCCTAACGCCGCCGTATGGGACAAGCGTAATGACAAAAGACATGATGAACGCAAAAAAGTGAGTGAAAATAGCTTTTACAACTGTCATTGGTTTATCTCCTTTTTGTTCATTGCTATGAAATGATTATAACATTTTTTTTGCTGTTTGTAAACAAAAAAATGGGGTTGTTGCATTTAGATGAAAACGACGTTTTCTTCTTTCGAAGGCTGTACACAGGTACGCCGAGAGAGAAAAAACGTCGAATTAAAGTGTTTATTCTGCAAATTATTATTCAGATATAATGATAATGGATGATCGTAGTCGAATATTCGTACAATCATCCATTATATTTTTTGTTACTTTAATGTTTTTCGCTAAATGCGACAGCCCCAAATAATGGAATTGATTATCAGACGATACCCTGAGCCATCATGGCGTCGCAAACCTTGAGGAAACCTGCGATGTTGGCGCCTGCAACGAGATTGTCGGGCATACCGTATTTTGCACAAGCTTCTGCGCAGTTCTTGTAGATGTCTTTCATGATGTTGTGAAGCTTGCCGTCAACTTCTTCAAAAGTCCAGGAATATTTCATCGAGTTCTGGCACATTTCAAGAGCGGAAGTGGCAACGCCGCCTGCGTTGGCAGCCTTTGCAGGTCCAAAGAGAACTTTTGCGTTCTGGAACGTTGCGATAGCTTCGGGAGTGGAGGGCATGTTAGCGCCTTCTGCAACAGCGATAACGCCGTTAGCTACGAGAGCTTTGGCAGATTCTTCGTTGATCTCGTTCTGCGTTGCGCAGGGAAGAGCGATGTCGCATTTGATCGTCCAGATGCCGGAGCAGCCTTCATGGTATTCTGCGTCGGGATGAGTTGTGATATATTCCTTGATTCTTGCGCGTTTAACTTCTTTGAGCTCTTTTACGCAGTCAAGGTCGATGCCGTTTTTGTCATAGATGTAGCCGTTGGAGTCGGACATTGCGACAACTTTTCCGCCGAGGGTGGTAGCTTTTTCGTTTGCATAGATGGCAACGTTGCCGGAGCCGGAGATAACGACCGTCTTGCCTTCAAAGGAGAGGCCTTTTGCTTTGAGCATTTCGTTTGCAAAGTAGCAAAGTCCGTAACCTGTTGCCTGAGTTCTTGCAAGGCTTCCGCCGTATGTAAGACCTTTGCCTGTGAGAACGCCGGTGAATTCGTTGCGAAGTCTCTTATACTGTCCGTAAAGGAAACCGATCTCTCTGCCGCCTACGCCGATGTCGCCTGCGGGAACGTCTGTTTCAGCGCCGATGTGCTTGGAAAGCTCTGTCATAAAGCTCTGGCAGAAAGCCATAACTTCGCGATCGGACTTGCCTTTGGGGTCGAAGTCGCTGCCGCCCTTGCCGCCGCCGATGGGAAGACCTGTAAGAGAGTTTTTGAAGATCTGTTCAAAACCGAGGAACTTGATGATTCCTTCGTAAACAGAGGGATGGAAACGAAGTCCGCCTTTGTAAGGGCCGATAGCGCTGTTGAACTGGATACGGAAACCTCTGTTGACCTGAACTTTGCCGTTGTCGTCAACCCACGGAACGCGGAATTTGATGATTCTTTCGGGCTCAACAAGTCTTTCGATGATAGCGCATTCCTTGATCTTCGGGTTGGCCTCGATCACGGGCTCGAGAGACTCGAGAACTTCTTTAACTGCCTGATGGAATTCAGGCTCGTTTGCGTTCCTTTTGACAACGTCAGTCATGATTTTGTCAAGATACTCATTTTCAAAATACATTTCCTACACTCCTTAAAAAATAATATGTATTAATATAGCACAAATTATATATGCTGTCAACAGTTTTTGAAAAAGATTTTATGCATACTTGCAAGCAAAAAATACAGATTATACAGATAAAATTCGCAAAATGTTAATAATATTGAAAAACGGCATAATAATTATGCAAAAACAATTCAGATACAGCGAGAGAAAAAGCTGTTTTTGCAAGAAATAAAATCAGGACTTGCAAAACAGATAAACAAGTCCCGGTTGTGATTTATTTTTTCTTTTTAAAAATTTTTTTCAGGATTATAGTCGAAGCGCCGACAGCAGCGCCAAGAGCTCCCGCGAGGGCAATGTTTTGCTTTTGCTTATGAGAAAGCTTGCTGTCGAGCGGCAGGACGCTCTGCGCCTTCAGACCGAAGTCGGAGAAATAGTAGTTTCTTGTTTTGAAGGAAAGATCGCGCTCGTCAATTGTGATGAGTTTTACGCCGACTCTGTCGCCGTCGCGGCATCCCTTGAAGCCCGTCGCACAGCATTGGGCGAGAAGGATCTTGTCGAGATAACCTTCAAAGTCGTTAAGATGGCTGTTTGAAAAGAAAGCGGCTTTGACGTCGCCGGAGCGTTTCCAGCTTTCAAACTGACCGTTGTTGAAGTCGGAGCATCCGATGGGATCCCTGTAGTTTCCGTAAAGCGGCTCATCCGGCAAAAAGAATTTGTCGCTGAAAAATCCGTTGCCCTTGACGGCTTTGGGTATTTCGTATGTTGCGGCTTCCCTCATCAAACGATATTCGTCGACGACGGGAATATGCTGGAATACTATGGATTTAGTGACGCCTTGATCTTTAAGCTCGGCGGCGATCTTTTCATATCTTTCGATCTGCCCGTTGTGCACCCAATCGTATTTGGAGCTGACTTCCTTCATCGTCGTTGCACCGTTGGAGTTGAGAAACCAGAGGTTAAATTTTGCTTCACCGTTATCATTGTGTATCAGGGCGTAATAATCGTTTTCATCGCTGATGTTATCGCTGCAAAGATTGAAAAGACAGTTTTCGTATTCCGAATAGATCTCTTTCAGACGGTTGATATTCCGATTGTCGTTTTCCTCGTCTCCGAAAACGATGGCGAGCGGTATTTCACGCTCGCGGATGGTCTCTGTGATGTAGCCGATCGCTTCGCGCAGGCTTTCCTCGTCGTCGCCCAAAGCGCTGTCGCCGTTGAAAACGACAAGATCCGGGTCGAGCGCCTTCACTGTCGCGTCAAGAAAAAGCATGGTGTCTCTTGTTTTCAGCTCGTTGACCCTATTGCCCTGATTTGCACTTTCGTACAGATCGGAGCATACGAGAATTTTAAATTTTTTGTCTCTGAAACGCAGGAAATCAGTCATGTTGTCCTCCGTATTATCTGTTTCTTAAAATGTCTACCATGATTTTTGCGGCCTTGTAAATATCGCCGCAGCCAAGCGTGATGATGAGATCACCTTTTTCTGCGTTGTCGGTAACGTACCTTGCGATCTCCTCGAACGTTTCAAACATTACGCTGCCGGGGATTTTTTCGACGAGCTGTGAGGAATATACGCCGAAGGTGTTGATCTCTCGCGAACCCATTATCTCCGTCAGAACGCACCTGTCGGGGATCTGAAGGACTTTAACGAAATCGTCAAAAAGCATTTTTGTCCTCGAAAAAGTGAACGGCTGAAAGACAGCCCAGACTTTCTTGTAGCCCATTTTCATCGCTGCGTTGAGGGTGGCTTCAAGCTCCTTCGGGTGATGAGCGTAGTCATCGGCAATCGTGATTCCGTCAAATTCGCCGAGGATCTCAAACCTTCTGCCGGCGCCTTTGAATTCTTCGATTGCTTTTATTGCTTCTTGGGGAGCAACTCCGGAATAATGAGCGCAGGCGAAAGCGGCGAGAGCGTTGTATACGTTGTGTTCGCCCGGGATCGAAAGGTCGATATGACCGAGCATTTCCTCGCCCTTGAAAACGTCAAAAGATGGGAATGCAGAGCTTTCAGAGTCGACGTTTTCGGCGTGGTAGTCGTTTGTTTTTTCGAGCCCGAATGTGACAAATTCCTTGTCTGTGACGTTTTTGACGGCGTCGAGGGTGTTGGCGTCGTCGCCGTTGTATATCACTGCTTTCGTCGCGTTGTTTGCAAATTTAGTAAAAGACGCCTTGAGGTTGTCGAGCGTTTTGAAGTAGTCAAGGTGGTCTTCGTCGATGTTGAGGATCACGGAAACGTCGGGGGAAAGGTCAAGAAACGTGTCGACAAATTCGCACGCTTCGCACACCATGGTGTCGCTGTGTCCGACAACGCCGTAGCTGTTCGTCAGCGGAAGCTTTCCGCCGATGACTGCGGTGGGATCTTTTTTTGCGCCGATCATGATCTGAGTGAGCATCGAAGTCACGGTCGTTTTTCCGTGAGTACCCGCGATGCAGATGCAGTTGGAATACATCGTTGTGATCGCGCCAAAGAGCTTCTGGCGTTCAAAAGTAGGGATGCCCGACTGCTTTGCGGCAACAAGTTCGGGGTTGTCTTTAAGCAATGCGGCGGTGTAAACTATCATCTGCGCGCCCTCGATGTTTTCGGCTCTTTGTCCCAAATAAACTGGGATGCCGAGATCTCTGATCCTTTTGAGGATGTCGCTCTCGTTGTTGTCGGAGCCGCTGAGCTCATATCCCTCGGCGTGAAGTATCTCTGCAAGGGGACACATTCCCGATCCGCCGATGCCGATAAAATGGATCCTTTTGATTTTCTTTAACAGATCTAAGATTTCGTTCATGAAAAAAACATCGTTCCTTTCGTAAATATCTGATAATATAGAATATTTTCTGTAAAAAAGAAATATTAATTCAAAAAATAAAAGAAAGCGTCTGAGGCAAAGAATGACGCTTACGATTGTACTGGTGCATTAAACAAAAAAGCCGATATGCGTAATGAGCACATCGGCAAAATTTGATCTGTCAGCGATAATGTCCCCATGACTCAAAGTCAAGATACTGCGAAGGTATCCAGGTTTCAACTCCGTTGACACGAGTCTTGCCGTAGCCGTTTCTGACGCTGTAGATGGGAACAGACTGACCGCTCGAGAACGTCGAGATCACTTTTGAGTCGGGGTTCTGATAGTCGGAAATACCGTTTACTTTGTCAGAATTGATCTTGCAGTTCATGTAGAGGTTTTGGGAGGTGTCGTTTGCAAATATCTCAAGAGCCTGGCCGAACGTCAGGTTGGAATCGTCTGAGGAAGCCGATGACGAAGCAGTTGTTTTTTCGGAAGAAGCGGGAGTTGAATCCGAAGTGGGAACAAGGTACTTCGCGTAAACCCAGCCGTTTATGTCGAAGTTGGAGGTTTTTGCCCAGAGTCCGTCGGAGCTGATCTCGGAGACGACGACGGTCGTTCCGTCCTTGAGCGGTGCATAGCCGTACTCGTCGTAAGTTGGATTATGCCTGAGGTAAATGCCGGAGTTTTCGGGAGTTTTGACGACTGCGACCGTTCCTGCGGCGATCTTTCCGGACGAAGCGCCTGTTGTGGGCTCGGTTTTTGTCGTTTCTTCCTCTTTCTTCTCGGTCGTTTCTTCGGATTTCTTTGTGGTCGTTTTGTCCTTGCTTTCGGTTGTGGTTTCGTCAGTGACAGCAGTGGTCTGAGCTGTGGTTTCTTTTTCTTTGTTGTCGACGACGTTCTTGTAAAGCTTGATGCCGCCGAAAACAGCGACCGCGATGATGCCGAAAGTGACAAGGAAAACAAAGAACGCTCTCAGAAATCTTTTGAAGGATTTCCCGCCGGAGCCTTTGTTGTTATTGTTGTTGCTGCCGGGGGTGTAGTAGTTCCCCTTGAATTTGCTGTATTCGCTTTTATAGTAATTATAGTCATTGTTATTTGCCATAACTTTTTCCTCTCAATTAACAATTTTACTTATTATACAATTTATTGTTTTGATAGTCAAGCGAAAAAGAAAATTGTAACAAATTATTTTCACTTACGCTTTACGGCGGCGGGCCTCATTATTCTTCGTCTTCGTCTTCCTCGTCGTCCGGGAGGATCTGCACAGTGAGCTTTTTGACTCTTTTTTCTTCGATCGTTCGCACGCAAAGCAGGAGATTTCCGATCCTGAATTCATCGCCGACTTCGGGGTATCTGCCGTCGAGCATCTCCATAGCAAGCCCTCCGACGGTAACACAGTCGCAATCTATGCTGTCCTCGCTCAAGTCAAATTTGTCGCAAAAGTCGAAGATCGCCATGTCACCGTTGATCTCGAACAGGTTTTCGCCGATCTCTGTGGCCTCGCTCGTGATCACGTCTTTTTCGTCCCAGATATCCCCGACGATCTCCTCCACCACGTCTTCAAAGGTAACGAGCCCCATCGTTCCGCCGTATTCATCCGTAACGATCGCCATGTGAAGCTTTTTGTCCTTGAAAATTTTCAGAACGTTGTCGAGCTTCATCGACTGCGGGAAAAAGATCGGTTCGTGCAGGAATTCCCTGATTTCGAAGTCTTTTCTGCCTTTGTCGAGGATAGCTTTGAGGATCTCGGAAAGATATATTATACCTATGATGTTGTCAACCGTGTCCTCGTAAACGGGGATCCTTGAAAACTTGCAGTTGAGCAGTGAATTGATGAGCGTGTTGCGGTCTTCGTCAACGTCGTAGGCGACCATATCAACCCGCGGGGTAAGGATCTCGCGCACGGTGATGTCGTCAAACTCTATCGCGGATTGTAGCAACTCGCTCTTGTCTTCGTCGATAACGCCTTCGTCTTCAACTGTTTCGATGATCGTCAGCAATTCGTCTTCCGTCAGCTTCTGATCTTCTTCGTCGTCACTCCAGATTCGTGAAATGAGCTTTACGGTCTTGGAAACGATGAAAACCACGGGAGTGAAAAGAATGATCATCGCTCTCATTGGATATGATACGGCTTTTGCAAAAAGTACCGAATCGTTGCTTGCGGTAAGCTTCGGAATGATCTCTCCGAAAATGAGTATTATCACCGTCATGGAAACAGCGGCAACGGTCGTGCCGATGCCATCGTTGTCGAAAATGCTCAGCGCGATCACTGTCGCAACGGAGGAAGCGGCAATGTTCACAAGGTTGTTACCCACGAGGATCGTCGGTAGAACTTTTTCATAGTTTTCGCTGATTTTGAAGGCGAGCTTTGAAGTCAGCGATCCGTCGTCAGCCTGCTTTTTTAGACGCCTTTTATTAACTCCCGCAAAAGCTATTTCGCTTCCGGAAAAGAACGCAGACAGAAAAACAAGCAGCACTATAAAAACGTACAGCAGGTAGGGGTGGGAGGCAAAAATGTCATTCATCGTTTTCGCCCTCCTTTTGCGTCCTGTCAACGTCGACGATGACGCTCAGCACCCGGTTGTGGTCGGTTTCGTTGACTGTGACTTTCAGCCGGTCAAAGTTAAAACATTCCCTTTCTTCCGGTATGCTTTCGAGCATTTCGCCGCACCACATTCCGAAGCTCTTGCGCTCTGTTTTGGGGTCGTCGAATTCTACGTCAACATCTGCTTCGTAGAGGAAGTCGCCTATGCTGACGTCGCTTTGAACAAGGTATTTGTCGTCGCCGATCTTCCTGATGCTCTCGACAACTTCGTCGCTCTCGTCCCAGACGTCGCCGACGATCTCTTCAACAATGTCTTCGATCGTCACGATGCCCATTGTGCCGCCGTATTCGTCGGTGACGATGGAAAGATAGCATTTATTTTCAGTCATCGCCTCAAAAACGTCGTCGATCTTCATCGTGTGGGGGACAAAATACGGCCTTGACAGCAGCGAATGTACGTCAACATTACCGTTGTTTTTGATGTATGCTTTGAGGAATCGTTTTGTTCGGAGAACTCCGACGATGTTGTCGACTGTTTTGTTATAAACAGGAAGTCTTGAATGATTGGTTGTTTTGACAAGCTCAAGGATCTCGTCAATGCTGTCGTTTATGTCAATGCTGTCGAGATCCACTCTTGAAGTCAGAATGTCTCCGGCGGTCAGGTCGTCGAATCCCATTGCGTTGTGGATCAGCTCGCTCTTGTCGTCGTTTTCAAAAGATCCTTCCTCTTCCATCGTGTCGATGATGTCCTGGAGCTCTTCTTCGGTGACAGTCGGCTCGGAGTTTTTGGAGATGACCTTTCCGAGGAGCGCGCTAAGCTTTATGAAAAGAAAGCTAAGCGGCGAGAGAAGGTGCGTGATAAATTTCAGGGAGGAAGCGTACCTGAGCGAAACCTTTTCGCTGTTTGATTTTGCATAGCTTTTCGGGAGCATCTCGGAAACGAAAAAGACCACCACGGTCGTGATGAGTGTCGAGACCGTGACGGAAATGTTGTGAAAAGCTCTTTGAGCGATCAGGGTAGCGATTGCCGAAAAAGCGATATGGCATATGTTGTTGCCGATAAGAAGCGTGACAAGAGCTTTGTCAAAATTGTCGAGGATAAACAAAGCTTTTTTCGCAGGCTTGTCTCTCGAGTCGGCAAGCGTTTTGATTCTCGTTTTTGAAACGCTGGCGTACGCCGTTTCAGCCGAGGCGAAATATCCGCCAAGCAACAGAAGCAGTACAAGAACGGCGATCAGCAGTGCAATATGAGCCGAGCTCATCCCGGTTTGACCGATTTTTAAAGTTGACAGTGAGTTCAAAAAACTTCGCCCGTCGCAATCCACAGAAACCATCTCCTGAATACAAAATGTTGTCTTTTCGTTTATTATATAATAAAATTGCACATAAGTCAATAAACAATAATACGATCGGCTCAAACAAAATGTTGCTTTATATTCAAAAGTGTGCTATAATATCCTGAAAAAATAAAAATGGTGATTTTTGCCGTTTTTTGAAGGGGTATCAAATGAGAATATTGGGTATCGACCCCGGATATGCGATAGTCGGATGCGGTGTGCTTGATTATGAAAACAATCATTTCGGCGTCGTCGAATACTGCGCTATCACAACTCCGTCGGAGATGAGTTTCAACAGAAGGCTTGAAGTTATTTACGATGAGATGACCGCGCTCATCCAAAGGACAAAACCCGAAGCCGTGTCGATCGAAAAGCTGTTTTTCAACAGCAACCAGAAGACGGTCATCGACGTCGGCCAGGCGAGGGGAGTCCTGATGCTTGCGGCTCAGAAGGCATGGCTTGAAGTTTTTGAATATACGCCTTTGCAGGTCAAGCAGAGCGTTGTCGGATACGGCAGGGCGGAGAAAAAACAGGTTCAGGAGATGACAAGGGTGATCCTCGGACTTCCGAAGGTGCCAAAGCCCGACGACGTTGCCGACGCGCTGGCGATGGCGATCTGCCACGGCCATTCGAGCGGGTCGCTTATGGGCAAAATCAGAAATATTTGATCAGGGTGGATTTATGTTTTACTGTTTATGCGGAAAAGTGATTTTTTCAGACGAGAATTCCGTTGCCGTCGACTGCTCCGGCGTCGGATATCTTGTGTTCACCTCGCTGAACACTTTGAGGTCGATCTCGGGCAAGCAGGAGGTTACGCTTTTTACTTACCTCAACGTCCGCGAGGATGCGATGGAGCTTTACGGCTTTTCGACCAAGAAGGAGCTGGAGAGCTTCAAACTCCTCATCGGCGTTTCGGGAGTAGGGCCTAAGGCTGCGATAGCAGTGCTGTCCCAGATGTCTTCCGAATCTCTTGCCGCAAGCGTTGCCGTTGGCGATGTAAAGGCTATAACCCTCGCAAAAGGCGTTGGCCCCAAAATGGCGCAAAGGATCGTGCTGGAGCTGAAGGGCAAGATGGATATCGACCTTGAAGAAACCGTCGGTGTTTCGCTGGATACCGTTCAGGCCGCCGAGACCGGCAACATGGCGGAGGCTGTCAGCGCGCTGACCATGCTCGGCTACAGCAGACAGGAAGCCATCGCCTCGCTCAAAGGCGTTGACAACGCTCTTTCAACGGAAGATATGATCAAATTTGCATTAAAGAACATGAATAAATAAAAGGAGAATCTTATGGATAGCGATTTTGAAAACAGGATAGTTACCCCCGGGTATTCTCCCGAAGACGTGGATCTCGAGACGTCTCTGCGGCCGAAATGTCTTTACGATTACATTGGGCAGGACAAAGTAAAGGATAATCTTTCCGTTTACATCGAAGCGGCAAGAAACCGCGGAGAATGCCTTGACCACGTTTTGCTCTACGGCCCTCCGGGGCTCGGAAAAACAACTCTTGCCGGCATTATCGCCAATGAGATGGGAGTCAATTTCAGAGTTACGTCCGGCCCTGCGATCGAGAAACCCGGCGACCTCGCTGCGCTTCTGACCAACCTTAACGAAGGCGACGTTCTTTTTATCGACGAGATCCACAGGCTTCGCCGCAGCGTTGAAGAAGTGCTTTATCCCGCGATGGAGGACAACGCTCTTGATATCATCATCGGAAAAGGACCTTCCGCAAGATCTATCAGGCTTGATCTTCCAAAATTTACTCTTGTCGGAGCGACGACGAGAGCGGGACAGCTGAGCGCGCCGCTCAGGGACAGATTCGGTGTTATTCTAAGGCTTGAACTCTACACTCCGGACGAGCTTGCGAAGATCGTAACGCGCAGCGCCGGTATCCTTGATATCGACGTCGACGCTCAGGGCGCAAGGGAGATAGCTTCAAGGTCAAGGGGAACCCCCAGGATCGCCAACAGGCTTCTGAAAAGGGCGAGAGATTTCGCACAGGTCATCGGCGGCGGCGTAATAACTGTTGATAATGCAAAAATGGCGCTCGAAAAAATGGAGATCGACCCGCTCGGGCTCGACAATATCGACAGGCTTCTGCTCATGTCGATGATCAGAAACTACAACGGCGGGCCAGTCGGGCTTGAAACGATCGCTGCGACGATCGGAGAAGAAGCCATCACGATCGAAGACGTGTACGAGCCGTATCTTTTGCAGCTCGGATTTATTTCAAAAACACCTCGCGGCAGAGTTGTGACTCCCGCGGGATTCAGACATATGGGCATGGAGATGCCCGGTCAACAATCTATGATTTGATAAAGGAGATTCAGAATATGGGCAGGTTGTTCGGAACAGACGGCGCAAGAGGCGTCGCCAACACAGAATTGAGCTGTGAGCTTGCGATGCAGATCGGCAGAGCCGCTGCGATAGTGCTTACAAAAGACACACATCACGAAAGACCGAAGGTCATGATCGGTCTTGATACAAGAATATCATCGGAAATGCTTGAAGCGGCAATCACCGCAGGGCTTTGCTCCGTCGGCGCAGACGTGCTTCTTCTCGGCGTTGTGCCGACTCCCGCAGTAGCGTTTCTTGTTAAAAAATACAACTACGACGCAGGGATCATGATCTCCGCTTCACACAACCCGTGCGAATACAACGGAATTAAAATTTTCAAAGGCGACGGCTATAAGCTCCCCGACAAGCTCGAAGACGAGATCGAGGATATTATTTTCGACGAGAGACTTCGTCCCCAGCCAGTTGTCGGCGGAAAAGTCGGCAGGGTCGAAAGATCCGAAACAGCTCTCTTTGACTATGTCGAACACCTGAAGAGCACCGTTGAAGATTGCGATTTCAGCCATACGAGGATTGCTCTTGACTGCGCGAACGGATCGTCGAGCGTTACCGCTCCTGAACTGTTCATGAGCCTCGGCGCACTTTGCGACGTATTCTCCGCAAGTCCCGACGGCATCAACATTAACGACAAATGCGGCTCCACTCATATGGAGCAGATCTCCGATTTTGTCAGGACGAACGGCGGCTGTGCCGCAGGCTTTGCTTTTGACGGAGACGCCGACAGACTTCTTGCCGTTGACGAAAACGGCGATCTCGTTGACGGTGATAAGATCATCGCAATTTGCGCAAAATACCTCAAGGACGAGGGTAAACTTGCAAACGACACCGTCGTTGTTACAGTGATGAGCAACATGGGTTTTTTCAAGTTCTGCGAGGAAAACAATATAAAGTGCGAAAAGACAAAAGTCGGCGACAGATACGTCCTTGAAAACATGAGAGAGAACGGAAATATCATCGGCGGCGAACAGTCCGGACACGTTATCTTCCACGATTATGCTTCGACCGGCGACGGCCAGGTAACAGCTTTGCAGCTGCTGAAGATTATGCACAAGACCGGCAAAAAGCTTTCCGAGCTCGCTTCGCAGATGACAAAATATCCGCAGGTCATGAAGAATGTAAGAGTTTCCGCGATGGGCAAAGCGCGCTTCAACGACAACGTCGAAGTCAAGAATGCGATCGAATCTGCCGAAAAAAGGCTCGGCGACAACGGCAGAGTGCTCGTCCGTGTTTCCGGAACCGAGCCGCTTGTTCGCGTAATGCTCGAAGGAAAAGACGAAAAACTGATTCAGAAGCTCTGCGACGAGATCGCGCAGGTCGTTGAATCAAGCCTTATTTAATTGATGAAAGGTGACGGCAGTGTCAACGCTGCCTGGCTGTGTTTATGAGAACGCCGAAACTTTGGAAAGACTATGAGCTGATCGACTGCTCCGACGGAGAACGTCTTGAAAGATGGGGAGACGTTATCCTCATCAGACCCGATCCGCAGGTCATCTGGAAAACCGAAAAAAGTCATCCTCTATGGAAAAAAGCTCACGCCCGTTATGTCCGCTCAAACAGCGGCGGCGGAAGATGGGAAGTCTACAAAAAAATGCCGTCGGAGTGGAACGTCTCCTACAGGGATCTTCTCTTTCACGTCAAGACTATGGGCTTCAAGCATACCGGGCTTTTTCCGGAGCAGGCGTGCAACTGGGATATGATGGATGAGATCATAAAAAAGTCGGATAATGCTTTAAAAGTTCTCAATCTTTTCGCTTATACCGGCGCGGCGACAATTGCCTGCCTTAAAGCCGGAGCTGACGTTACCCACGTTGACGCTTCAAAGGGAATGGTGCTTTGGGCGAAGGAGAACGCCGTCTTGTCCGGCGTTGCGGATAAAAATGTCAGGTGGCTCGTTGACGATTGCATCAAATTCGTAAAGCGAGAGATCAGGCGCGGAAATAAATATGACGTCATCATCATGGATCCGCCCTCGTACGGAAGGGGGCCCGGCGGTGAAGTCTGGCGGCTTGAAGACGAGGTTTACGAATTCGTTGAGCTTTGCAGTCAGCTTCTTCATGAAGGCTCAAAGGCTGTTTTCATCAATTCCTATACAACGGGACTTTCCGCAAGCGTGATGGACTACATCCTTTCAAGCGTTGTAAAAAGCAAATTCGGCGGCGAGGTCTCCGGCGAGGAGATAGGGCTTGTCTGTTCCGGCAGCGGTCTTGTATTGCCCTGCGGAGCCACGTCCGTTTGGAGAAATAACAATGGATAATAATTTTATCACTTTTGAAAATGTGAATTTCAGATATGAGAGCGACGATGAGGAAGTAATCCTGCCTTTGTCGCTCAAAGACATCAACTTAAAAATAGACCGCAGTGAGTTTGTCGCCGTGCTCGGCCATAACGGCTCCGGGAAATCGACTCTCGCCAAAGCCATCAATGCGATCATCGTTCCGACAAGCGGGAAAGTTACTGTCTGCGGGATGGATACTTCCGACGAGGAGCTGAAGTACAGGATCCGTGAAAACGTCGGCATGGTTTTTCAGAATCCCGACAACCAGATCGTTGCGACGATAGTTGAGGACGACGTCGCGTTCGGGCCCGAGAATCTCGGCGTAGAGCCCGACGAGATCCGCCGGAGAGTTGATGAATCGCTTAAAGAAGTCGGGATGTACGAATTTCGCAATTTTGAACCGCACAAGCTTTCGGGAGGCCAGAAACAGCGTGTTGCGATCGCGGGAGTTCTTGCGATGCACACCGATGCGATAGTCCTCGACGAGCCGACGGCGATGCTCGATCCCCGCGGAAGGAAAGACGTGATCGACACCGTATTGCGCCTCAATAAGCAGGAGAACAAAACCGTCGTCCTGATAACCCATTACATGGACGAAGCCGTGCTCGCCGACAGAGTGATCGTCATGGATAACGGCAGGATCATAATGGACGGAAAACCGTCCGAAGTCTTTTCAAAAGTTGAACAGATCAAAAAAGCGGGACTTGACGTACCGCAGGTCACCGAATTCGCCAATGAACTGAAAAAATGCGGCGTGGCAATCGACTCAAATATACTCACTGTCGAAGAATGCGTTGCGCAGACAGAAAAACTATTGATCAGAGGATAAACAATTATGGCTAAAATAGCAGTGCGTGGCCTGACCTATTTGTATGGGCAGGGAACCTCCACTCAGATTGCTGCCGTCAAAAACTGCAGTTTTGATATTGAAGAAGGCGAGCTTGTGGGCATCATCGGTCATACAGGCTCCGGAAAAAGCACCCTCATCCAGCATTTTAACGCTCTTTTGAAGCCGACCGAAGGGCAGATCCTGCTCGACGGCGAGGACATCTGGAAAAGTAAACAGAGCGTCAGAAATTCGAGATTTAAAGTCGGTCTCTGTTTTCAGTACCCGGAATACCAGCTTTTTGAGGAGACTGTCTTTAAGGACGTGTCTTTCGGGCCCCGCAACATGGGCTTGAGTGAAAAGGAGATCGAAGAACGCGTCAGGCAGGCTATGACCCACGTTGGGCTTGACGAAAGCTATTTCAACAAATCGCCGTTTGATCTTTCCGGCGGCGAGAAAAGGCGCGTTGCCATCGCCGGGGTGATGGCTATGGATCCCGACGTTCTTGTCCTTGACGAGCCCACTGCCGGACTTGATCCGAGGGGCAGGGATACTGTTTTTTCGATGATCAGGAATTATCGCAACAAAACCGGCAAGACGGTCGTCATCGTTTCCCATAGCATGGAGGATGTTGCGAGGATCGCCACAAAAGTCCTCGTCATGAACCATGGCGAAATAGCGATGTTCGACACCGTTGACAACATCTTCTCAAAAGGCAATGAGCTGATCGAAATGGGGCTGAACGTCCCGCAGATCACCAAAGTTTTTATGCGCCTGAAGGAGATGGGATATAATGTCAATTCTTCCGTCTATTCCGTTGAACAGGCTAAAAACGAGATCCTCAGATTGAGAGGTGATATCGGATGATAAGGGATATTACCATCGGTCAGTATTATAACGGCGACTCGTTTTTGCACAAATGTGATCCGAGGACGAAAATACTGATGACCTTCGGTCTGATAGTTGCCATTTTCCTGTGCAAGAATTTCGTGTCCATCGGGATAATGATATTTTTTACCGTTCTTTGCGTGGCGTTTTCGTCCGTACCGGTGAAAATGTATCTCAAGAGCCTGAAACCGCTTTTAATATTGATACTCTTTACAGCCGTGCTGAATCTTCTCTATTCCACCGGCGGTGACGTTGTAGTTCAGTTTTGGAAGATCAAGATCACGGACAAAGCTTTGTTCAACGCTCTGTTTATCATTATCAGGATCATTTGCCTGATCGTCTGCAGCAGCGTGATGACTTATACCACAACGCCGACGATGCTCACCGATGCCATCGAAAAGCTTTTGTCGCCGCTGAATGTTTTGTTAAAGCCGTTTAATATGCAGGTTCATACTCTTGCGATGATGATGACGCTTGCGCTTAGGTTTATTCCGACGCTGATCGAAGAGATCGACAAGATCACCAACGCTCAGAAGGCGAGGGGAGCAGAGCTCGACGCGGGAAAATTCACCGACAGGATCAAAGCTTTGATCCCGATCATCATCCCGCTGTTTGTATCCTCGTTCAGGCGCGCTTATGAGCTTGCGTTCGCCATGGATTGCCGATGCTACAGGGGCGGCGAAGGCAGGACGAGGATGAAAAAGATGAAATTCGGATTCAGAGATCTGATCGTGACCGTTTTGTTCTGCGCCGCGGCGGCAGGGATCGTTGTGACAAACATTAAGTTTGGCTCGGTTTTGTAAGAGGGGGATAATTTTGAAAAATATTCTTCTTAACATCTCTTTTAACGGCTCTTTTTTTCACGGCTGGCAGATCCAGCCCAATGCCGTCACTGTCCAGCAGACCTTGTGCGATGCGATAAAGAATCTGACAAACGAAAGCGTCAATCTCATCGGCTGCAGCAGGACGGATTCCGGAGTTCATGCGAATTCGTTCGTTTGCAATTTCAAAACCGAAAGCACGATCCCACCCGAAAAATTTGCCGACGCTCTCAACTGCGAGCTTCCCGATACGGTTGTCGTCAAAGAATCTTTCGAGGTGCCGGAATCATTTCATGCAAGATACGATTGCAAGGGCAAAAGATACGTCTACCGCATTTTGAATACAAAGACAAAAAGCCCGTTTTTCAACGGTCTTGTTTTCCATTACCCTTATGAGATCGATGTTGAAAAGCTCGACAGGGCTTCAAAGGATTTCGTCGGCACTCATGATTTCACCGCCTTCTGCGCCGCAGGGAGCGATGTCGCCGACAAAGTCAGAACGATCAGATCGTTTCAAGTTTTCAGGCGCGGCGACGAAGTTGTATTTTCTGTCGAGGGCGACGGTTTTTTGTATAACATGGTGCGCATCATGGTCGGAACTCTGCTCGACATCGGCAGAGGTAAAATCGACCAAAACTCCATAAAGAAGATCATCTCCGAAAAATCAAGGGACAACGCAGGCGTGACCGTCCCCGGAGAGGGATTGTATCTTGACGAAGTATTTTACGACGGGGTATTTTGATGAACAAAAAAGGTTTAAAAGATCTGATCAAAATAAATAAAGCCGAAGCGGAACAGTTCAGGGAATCCGGCAGGAAAAAGACAAAAAAGTATCTCAAAAAGCTAAACAGCGTTGTGAAGGTCTTTCTTGTCGTTGTGATAATCCTCGGGCTGTTGTTCATCGGCGCAAAGCAGTTTGCAAACGTCTCAATGTCCAACATCAACGATTGGGTAAAAGGCATTTTCCTCAAATCAAGTCCCGGAGAAGGCTATCCTTACACCGTTTCCGACAAAGGCGTGATCCAGAGCGAATTGGTGGGGCCGTACCTTGCTCTCGTTGAAAAAGATAAACTGCTTTTCCTTAATTCCCATGCGAAGGACATCTTCACATATGAGCACAATTTTGTCGATCCTGTTTTGAAGACGAAAAACGGCAGAGCCGTGTTTTACTGCGAAGGCACTTCGGATTTTGTCATAACTTCGAGCAGCGAGATCCTCTACGGCTACGACAAGACGGCGAACGTCCTCGACGGCGGGATCATAACAGCGGACATCGGCAGGAAGGGCAACGTAGCTTTTGTGACGTGGTCGGACGAATTCGCTTGCAAGATCTCTGTGTACAACCAGAAGCTGAAGGAAGTTTTCTATTTCGGTTTTTCGTCGGGCAGAGTTGTCGATCTCTCCCTTTCCGACGACGGTCAGTACCTTTGCGCGGCGGTGATCGACGCGCAGAACGCTACTTTGTTCACAAGGCTGATGGTGTTTGACCTGTCGAAGTCGGAGCCGATCTCCGACATCAAGCTCGACAATCAGACGGCTGTAAACATTGAATTTCTCTCAGGCAGCAATATCGAGCTGATCACCATGTCGTCGGTTTATGCTTATGATTTCCGGTCGGACTCTGAGCCGGATCAGACGATCGATTTTTCCGGAAGCGATATCGACAAAGCCGCTTACGACCCTTCGGGAGGCAGAGTTTCCATTGCGATAAAGCAGTATGCGTCAAACCGGGATACGGTCTTCTTGTTTAATTCTTCGGGAACGAAGTATAAAACGAGGGAGATCGACGCAGTCAAAGCGATTTCAAGGTCATCGAAATACACCGTTTGCCTGACCGATCATAAAATCTTTTGCATAAAAAACAGCTCAAGGCAGCTTTTTGAAATCGATTTAAACGTCAACGTGGACGATGTTCTTGTCGATTCCGGCAAGATGTTTGTTTTCAGCGGAAATCAGATCTACAAGGTCGGCTTATCCCGTTTTACAAACTTTGAAATTAACTGAACACTTGATTTTTGAGTGTTTTTGTGGTAATGTATCTTTAAGTTTTAATGTGAGGTGACAGTTTTGTATTACGCAATTGATATTATACTCCTTGCCGTTTTGGTAATAATGGTCATAAGGGGGCAGAGGAAAGGCTTCGTGAGAATGCTGCTTGAATTTATCGGAACTATCGTTTCCATCGTCCTCGCGTGGTTCGTTTCCATGAGGTATTCCTCGGTGGTTTACAACTCCTATTTCAAAGAGGGCGTTATCCGCAGTATAGACGGCAGGCTTTCCGGCTCTGACTCGCTTGATTCTGCAACGGCGTCGTTCTATTCGATCCCCAACCAGCTTCGCGGAATTGCTTCGCTGCTTGGCTTTGACGTCGACGGCATCTCGAAAACGGTTGACGCCAACAGCGCTGACGGCGCACAAAAGCTTGAAAGCGCAGTCGTCGGACCGATCGTTACAATAATAATCAGGATTCTCATGTTTATCGCCGTGATCGTTGTCGTTTCGATCATTTTTAAGTTCATTATCGGCATGATAAACAGAGCCACAAAGCTGCCCACGATCAAAAAAGCCGATGGTTTCCTGGGCGCAGTTCTTGGCTTTATTTCCGGAGTTATTGCCGTGATCTTGCTTGCGGAGATCATATTTGCTGTTTCCGGCATGATCGACAATGAAATCATTGCCGAAAAGGTTTCAAGCTCGATAACAATAAAAATCGTAAGACAAGCTTCTTCCTATCTGATCAGCTTATTCTGAGGGGTACAGCCTAATGAAAGAACTATTTAACAACTGGAAAACCGTTCCAAACTTACTTTGCTTAACAAGGATACTGCTCGTTCCCGTCTTTGCAGTGTTTTATCTGAAAGGTTATCCGGAGATTTCCGTCCTGGTTCTCATCGTTTCGGGACTTACGGACACTTTTGACGGCAGGATCGCAAGAAAATTCAACCAGACCAGCGAGCTGGGCAAGATCCTCGATCCGGTGGCGGATAAACTGACTCAGATCGCTGTTGCGCTGGTGCTTCTCATCAGGTTTTATTCAAGCTCGTCCGCCTCTATGAGAGCATTCAGCTGGGTGTTCCTGCTTTTCCTTTTGAAGGAAGCAGTGATGATGTTGGTGGGGCTATACCTTCTGACGAAGGGGATAAAACCTTCCGTGGCGGCGATATACGGCAAAGTCGCAACGTTTGTGTTCTACGTCGTCATGCTTCTGCTCATTGCCTTCGGGCCCGAAATCGGTGCGTTCAGTACATATGACCTCAGGATGGCGATGCCGGAATGGCTGGCGTTCACGCTCGTCATAATGTCGCTCGTGCTGACGTTTGTGGCTTTTGCGAGCTATATTCCGGGCACTGTGAAACAGATAAAGGACAGCAAAAATACATTAGGAGATAATTGATGAATAATTCCATGATGTGCAGCAGGTGCAAAGTCAGACCTGCGGTAGTGTTTATCACAAAAGTCGAAGGGGACAAATCCACTCCGGAGGGCCTTTGCATCAAGTGCGCCTCGGAGCTTAACATCGGCCCCGTTAAACAGATGATGGAGAGCATGGGCATCACCGCCGACGATATCGACGAAGCAAGCGAACAGCTTGAAGCGATGATGGGCGGCATGCTTAACAACAACGAAGAAGAAGAAGAGGATAACGTCGACGACTTTGAGACAGGCGGTGCGAGTACTGCCGTTCCTCCGTTTCTTCAGAATATGTTCGGCACGGGTTCTTCGGGTGACGCCCCGTCAAAAGCTGATAACACAGATAAAAAAGACAAGAAAAAAGAAAAAAAGAAAAAGAGAAAATATCTTAACCTCTATTGCACAAACCTGACTGCAAAGGCGAAAGAGGGCAAGATAGACAGGATAATCGGCAGGGAGGACGAGATCTATCGAGTCACTCAGATCCTTTGCCGAAGGACGAAGAACAATCCCTGCCTTATCGGCGAGCCGGGTGTCGGTAAAACTGCCATTGCAGAGGGCATAGCCCTTAAAATAGCGGCGCAGGACGTTCCCGCAAAGCTCTCCGGTAAAGAGATACACCTGCTTGATCTCATGGCTCTTGTTGCGGGCACTCAGTTCAGAGGACAGTTTGAAAGCAGAATCAAAGGCCTTGTCGAAGAAGTCAAAGCGGAAGGGAACATCATCCTTTTCATCGACGAAGTCCATAATCTTGTCGGCGCAGGCGATTCCGAAGGGTCGATGAACGCCGCCAACATCCTCAAACCTGCCCTTTCAAGGGGAGAGATCCAGATCATCGGCGCAACGACTTTTAACGAATACAGAAAGTTTATCGAAAAGGACGCTGCTCTCGAGAGAAGACTCCAGCCCGTAAAGGTCATGGAACCTTCGATTGAAGACAGCTATAAAATGCTCCTTGGAATCAAGGAATATTACGAAAACTACCATCGCGTAAAGATCAGCGACGGACTCGTCTATAAAACCGTCGTCCTTTCCGAAAGATATATCACCGACAGATATTTGCCCGACAAGGCGATAGATCTGCTTGACGAAGCGTGCACCTGCGCTAATTTGCGCAACCTGCATATCGGCGAGCTTGAAATCGCCGAAAACGCTCTCAAACAGCTTCGCGTCCAGGAACAGAGGCTGAAGGAAGATACGGAAAACCTCGACTATGAGGAGATCTCAAAAGTCAACGCGGAGATTATCGTTTGCGAAGAAAAGATCAAAACAGAAAGAGAATTCGCAAAGGATAACGCCGTAACTCAGGACGATCTTGCGACCGTTATCCAGCTTTGGACGGGTATTCCCGCGAGCAAGGTCGTTGAGGGCGATCTGAAAAAGCTGTCCGACCTTGAAGCGCATCTCAACGAAAAAGTCATCGGTCAGCAGGAAGCTGTCAAGCTCGTTGCTGCGGCGATAAGGCGCAGCAGAGTTCAGGTCGCACTGCAGAGAAGACCTGCCTCGTTCATCTTCGTCGGACCTACGGGCGTCGGAAAAACAGAGCTCGTAAAACGGCTTTCGCAGGAGCTGTTTGATACCCCGGAAACGCTCATAAGGCTCGATATGTCCGAGTTCATGGAAAAACACAGCGTTTCGAGGATAATCGGCTCGCCGCCCGGATATGTTGGATATGACGAAGCCGGTCAGCTTACCGAAAAAGTCAGGAGAAAACCGTATAGCGTGATTCTTTTTGACGAGATAGAAAAAGCTCACCCCGATGTGCTGAATATTCTCTTGCAGATCCTTGACGAGGGCAAAGTCAACGACGCTCACGGCAGGACGGTCAATTTTGAAAACACAGTGATAATCATGACTTCCAACGCCGGTAGCGAGAGAAAGGAAAACGCTCTCGGCTTTGCGAAAACTCAGTCGGAGGCAAAAAAAGAGAAAGCCCTCAAGGCTCTCAAAGAATTCCTGCGACCCGAGTTCATCGGCAGGGTTGACGAGATCGTTGTCTTCAACGATCTGACGAAGAAAGATTTCGAGTCTATCGCTGTTCTCATGCTCAACGAGCTCGTTGAATCCATGCAGGATAAGGGTATAAAACTTACATGGGACGACGAGCTTCCCATAAAGCTTGCCGAGATGGTCGGCGACAACAATGGCAGGGGAGCGAGAGACCTTCGCAACGTTATCAGACGTAATATTGAAGATAAGATCGCCGAGATCATCGTCGATAACTACGAAAAGCCGCTTTCGCAAATCAGATTCTACTGTGACGGCGAAGAGATCAAATCGGAATATTCTAACGCAGGATAACATCATAATTTCCAAAAAAAACTTCCGGACAGTTGCCCGGAAGTTTTTTGCTGGGAGTTTACTTTTTGCTTTCAGTTCATTTTTTAAAGCTGTTGATTATCTTTGCGCCTGCCTTATAGACTTCTGCATATATCGCAAAACCTATGTTGCTGTTTGTTTTGCTTGTTATGATCCATGAGAGATTTGAGAGCATCCAATCAAGCGGATCTTTGTATACGGGACGGATTTCGCCTTTAATGCCCAGGAAAAGGTTGCCGGGGATGCGTGCAGTCATATTGTTCGGTCTTTCAATTCCGAGAGCGTAAAGAGTGATGGCTGCAACGTCTCTGCTACGGGTGAATTTATCCAATTTGCCGCCTGTAATAACAGTTTTTCCGCTTACTGCAAGTGTTGTCATGGATTCGTCCATTGTGATGCCGCCGTGACCGCCGTACTGCCTGAGGTGACCGTGGTCCGATACGACGATAAACAGTGAATCTTCAAGCATTCCTTTTGCGGCAACGGTGTCGTATATTCTTCCGAGATAACCGTCAACAACTTCGATCTGGCTTATGAATTCTGCACTGTCGCTTGACGTGTCGTGACCGACGTGGTCAACGCTGTCGAACTGAACGAACATAAGAGCCGGATCGTTTCCTTCGTTGAGGTAGTTGCAGATGAGATTTGTTACTTCTTCATCTGAAGGATAATTGCCCTTGACAACTCCGATGTCGGTTTCAACAATGCCGACGTTGATCGCGTTCCAGTTTACGAAAGAAGCAAGTTTCGTTTCTGGCATAGCGTTGCGAACGTAGGTAAATACCGTCGGGAATTCTATGTCGGAAGTCATTTCCTGTTCGCCGATATTATCGTTAGTTATGTTGTGCTTAAGGAAAGAAACGCCCTTCAAAATCGAGGACCAATTGTCGGCGCTGTTTGTTCTGACTTCCGTTCTTGCATTGTATGTTACGGCTCCGCTCCCGAAGATTCTGTCGAAATTGGGTGTGTTTGCTTTTTCGATAAAACTTCCGGCGCCGTCGATTCCGATGATAAAAACGTGCTTGTAACCGCCGTAAGACGGCTCATAAGCAAATGCAGAAGCAGGAACTGTAATGCCGGCGAGCAAAAGAAACGCCATAATTAAACTTAAAACTTTTTTCATTTGTTTTTTCTCCTAAACTTTATATTTATAAATCAATCAAAAATCGTTTTCAATGTATTTTTAAACCAGGAAACAGTCGAACTGTAAGCGTCGTCAAAATCTCTCCAGATCGGACGTACCTGACCGATGTTGTCATAAAATAGGTGAGCCGGTATCCTTGACGTCATGTTATCAGGGCGTTTTATTCCCAGGGCGTGAAGCGCGATCGCGGCAACGTCTCTGTTTCTTGTGAAAACGTCAAGCTTGCCGTTTTTTACGATATGTTTACCTCTGACGGCAAGAGTAACATTAGTTTCACGCATCGTCGGTAATCCGTGACCGCCCTCTGCGGTGTGGCCGTGGTCGGCAACGACAATAAATAACGAGTCGTCAAGCAAACCGTTTCTTTCAATGCTGTCAAACACTTTTCCGAGATAACCGTCGACTGTTTCAATTTGTTTGAGATATTCTTCACTTGCGCTGCCGTATTCGTGACCGGCGTGGTCAACGCTGTCATATTGAACAAAGAACAAAGCAGGGGAGTTGCCTTCGTCAAAATAGGAGCAGATTCTGTCAGTCAAAGCAGCGTCATCGCCGACAGAAACTTTTGTTACGCCGATATCATTTTCAATGATGCCGAAGTTGATGTTGCTCCAGTTGACGAAAGAAGCAAGCTCGGCGTCCGGCATAGCGCGGCGAGCATATGTGAAGATCGTTGGGAACTGCGTTTGACTTGTTCTTTCTTCCATCCCGGTGATCGTGTTGTTCAGATCGTGTTTTGATTGCGAGACACCCGTCAGGATCGAAGCCCAGTTTTGTGCGCTGATGGTGTAGATCTCCGAACGAGCGTAATAATCTACGGCATTGTCTTTGAAGATCCTGTCGAAATTAGGCGTATCAGCGTCCTTGATAAATCTTCCGGCACCGTCAATACCGATGATGAAAACGTGCTTGTAACCGCCGTAAGAACGCTCGTTCGTGCTCGCCGAAGCAGGACATACGAACAACAACAGTATTATTGCCGTCAGTAATAAACTAACGATTTTCTTCAATTTGATCAGCTCCTCTGAAAGATTGTTTACAGCGGAATTATATCACTTATTGACCAAAAAAGCAATAAAAAATTTGAGCAAAAAATGATTGGAAAAAATCTGAAAAAACTCTTGACAAAAGGCAGTTATGTTGATATAATAGATGGCGTCGTGAAGACACGCGGGTGTAGTTCAATGGTAGAATCCCAGCCTTCCAAGCTGGTCGTGTGGGTTCGATTCCCATCACCCGCTCCATTTTTTGTGACGGATTTGCGCTTGTAGCTCAGGTGGATAGAGCAACTGCCTTCTAAGCAGTGGGTCAGGGGTTCGAGTCCCTTCAAGCGCGCCAATTTTATATGGTGGTTGTAGATCAGTTGGTTAGAGTGCCAGGTTGTGGCC
>JAFTCG010000033.1 GCA_017454815.1 Clostridia bacterium | reverse complement strand
TTGCGAACACCATTTTGATACCTTCTTCTTTTTCCGCAACTCTTGCAAGCTCTTTGTTTACAGCAACCGGCAGTTATGTCGCATCATTTTATATGCTGTTGTCTTTTGCTGTGATCGCCTTATTTATAAACATGAGTATCGAAAAACCGTAAAAAAACAAAACCGAAAAGTCGGGGCTAAACATCATCTTCCCCGTCTTTTCGGCATTTTTGTCGTTTAATTGTCATTAAAGACTTCTTAGCATATCTATTGCAATCTTTGCATCATTGACAAAGTCGTCTGTATTCGCTTCGATAGAGCAGGTATCACAGCCTGCTTCTTCAAGAACGTCAAGATATGCTTTATAGTCATATTCGTCCTTTGAAAGAGGATAAACCCTTTTTTTCGGCTCGGCGATATGAGCGTGTTTGATGCATCCTTTGAGGAGTTTTATGTTGTCGATCTTGTCGTGCATGACTTCCATGTGGAAAAGATCCGACAAGCCTTTTACATATTCACATTCCGCAAGAGCCGCGAGCGTTGCGCCCTCTTTAACGGTATTGATGATATTGCTGTCGCAAAGCTGCAAAGGCTCGATGACTACGGTCACCTGATATTTCTCACAAATCGGCGCAAGAATCTCTTTGAGGAAATACACAAGCTGTTTTACAGCCTTTTCATAGCTATAGTTATCGGGAACCTTTCTCGCTCCGCCGGAGCCGAAAACAACCTTTTTCAAGCCGATGGGCTTTCCTCTTGAAAATCCCTTTTCGATATATTCTTTCAATGCGTCATAGTCAACATTTTCGCCGCAAAGCGGAAGCCTTCCGGGAAGGAAGCAGTTGACGACCTCGCAGGGAATTTCGTATTTTTTGATTTCACCGCAAAGAGTCTGATACTCTTCTTGCGTTGCGTCGGTAAGCGCATGGAAGCAGGACTCCACGTAGTCATAACCATACTCTTTAACATATTTGATCCTGTCAAATTCCATTCCTACACAGGCTCCGAATCTCATAAAATATACCTCCAAAACAAATTGAAAATTACAGTGAGAATTATATCACACATTGTTTTGCAAGTCAACCGAATTTTAGTTTGTATATTCTCGTTTTTTGTTGCAATATACCATTTTATATGATATAATTTCTCTGCATTGTTCGTAAAATGCTTTATCAATACTGCTCCGGGAAGGTGACAAAATGTATAATGAACGATTAACTGACCAAACTCTCAGAAAGATGAAAACCGTTATCGGCGAATACGAAAAATATATTTTTGAAAAAGTCGGCGAGATTGAAGAAGCGAAATATCTCGTCACGAAAGACCATCTGCGCGAGGTCCCGACAGAAGGGCTCAAAGAGCTTGAAAAAGGCATGGAATGGGGAGCTTATTACGATAACCTCTGGGTGATCGGCAAGGTGACCGTACCCAAAGAAGCCGTCGGCAAAAAGCTCTACGCCGTCTCCCACGCAGGCAAGGGCGAGGAGCTCTTCTTCATCAACGGCGTGCCCGCCGGTATGTTCTCATGGAAAAAAATGAACTGCACGGGCGGCGCGCACGACGCACAGCTCATTTGCAGCGATTCAAAAGAAGGCGACGTATATGACCTCGCCTTTGAGTGCTATGCCGGTCACAACTACGATGATCCCGCAAAAGAGGATATGGAAGCGTTGCGCGACAAATACAACGGCATCGACATCTGCGTTATGAACGAAAAGGTCAAAGATTTCGTCTTTGACGTGCTCGAGATGCTCTCGCTCAACGAAGTTCTTGAAAACTCGAATATGATGAAATACAGCATCCGCAGAGCGCTTCTGAAAATCAACGAAGTTATGATAAAATGCCCCGACGAACGTTCCAAAGAGGACATAATGGCAGGAGTAGATGAAGGTTTGAAAATATCCCGTCCCTTCGTCAGCGGAAAAAATAACCGGATTTTCGGCTACGTCGGTCTGATCGGACACAGTCACCTCGACTCCGCTTGGCTCTGGCCCTACAAAGAAACGATTCGAAAATCCGCGAGGACTTTCTCCAACGCGATGAACATGATGGACCAGTTCCCGGACTACAAATTTATCCAGTCCTCCGCCCTGCACGGCGAATGGATGAAGAAATACTACCCCTACGTTTTCGAGAGAATGAAAAAATACATCGCCCGCGGTCAGTACGAGCCCAACGGCGGCGTTTACGTCGAATGCGACTGCAACATCACTTCCGGCGAATTCTTTATCAGGCAGTTTCTTGCAGGCCAGCGTTTTACGAGGGAAAACTTCGGCTACACTTCCGACACGTTCTGGCTTCCCGACACATTCGGCTACAGCGCAAATATTCCGCAGATCATGCGCGGATGCGAAACGAAATATTTCGTAACGCAGAAAATGTATAGCTGCGAAGTCAACTCCCCTATCGCCGAGACGTTCAAATGGAGAGGTATCGACGGCAGCGAAGTTATGGTACACTACTACTACGGCGGAGTCAACGGCGACTGCAAGCTCGTCCACAATACTGCCGCAGAAATCAAATATAAAGAAGGCTACGACATGCACCTTGCCGCTTTCGGCGAAGGCGACGGCGGCGGCGGCCCCTCATACGGCGTCTGCGAAACGGTCGAAAGAGCAAGACACTGCGATGCTCTCCCGATCGCCGAATACCAGACCGTCAGCGACTTCTTTGAGAAAGTCATGGACGAGTTCGGCGACAACCTTCCGATCTGGAGCAACGAGCTTTACTACGAATATCACAGGGGAACGCTCACCCAGAAGCACGAAGTCAAACGCAAAAACCGTAAGGCTGAGCTGATGATCAGGGATATGGAATATTTCCTTTCGAGGATGGGCAAAACATACGACAACGAAACTGCAGAGCACATCAAAAACGTCCTGCTCAACCAGTTCCACGACATTCTCCCCGGCACCTGCATCCAGTGCGTTTACGACAACTATGAGATCGAAATGGCCGATAACTTCAAAAAGTTCGGCGAAGTCATCGACGAAAGCAAAAATGCGCTCGTCAGCAAAAACGACGGAAAGGTCACAGTTTTCAACACGCTTTCGTTCGATCGTAATGACGTGCTCACCCTCGACGGCGAAACGGGTATCGAGGGCTATAAAACCCAGAGCTATACCGACGTCAACGGCAACGTCAAGACTGACGTTCTCTCGGTCAAAGTTCCCGCCCTCGCCGGCGAAGTACTCACGAAAACCGCTTACAAAAAGAGCGACAACGGCGTTTTCTCCTACGACGGCAAAGTTGTTACAACACCGTTTGCGAAGGTCGTTTTTGACGACGACGGATATATGGAATCCTTCATCGATCTGCAAAGCGGCAGAGAGCTCAAAAAGCAGGGCGGCGTATCACTGGGCGCATTCATCACCGCCGAGGACAGACCGGCTCACTGGGACAACTGGAACATCGACTACGACGCATTCAAGGCGCTTAAACCCGTTCTCGGCGCGTTGGAGAGCCGCGAGCTTGTTTCCATCGGCGACGTTGAGCTGAGACTTCGTTCAAAGTTCAACATCAACAAGGACACATCCATCCTCCAGGACGTTGTCTTCTACGCCGACAGCCCGAGGGTTGATTTCCACACAATAGTTGACTGGAACTCCAAGCATCTCCTTCTCAAGACAGGATTTGACCTCGACATCCACACCTCTTTCGCAAGAAACGAGATACAGTACGGACACCTCGAGCGTCCGACTCACGCATCGACCACCTACGACCTCGCAAAATTCGAAGTCTGCAACCACAAGTGGACGGACGTTTCGGAGGCTCAGTTCGGCGTTGCAATCCTCAACGACTGCAAATACGGAATATCGCAGCTTGATTGCAACATGATGCTCACCCTCCACAAGGGCGGCATCTCCCCGACATACGACGGCGACAAGGGCGTTCACGAGATGACGTATTCCCTGCTGCCCCACGTCGGCTCTTTCGACACAAACAAGGTCATCAAGCCCGCTTATGAGCTCAACGTTCCCCATATCATCGCAAGCGGCGAGGCAAAGCTCGACAGCTTCATGACGGTTGACAGAGACAACGTGCTCATAGAAGCGATCAAACCCGCAGAGATCATCGAAAACGCATTTGTCGTAAGGCTTTACGAATGCGAAAACTTCAAGACAAGCTGCATCCTGACGCTTCCGAAGGACGTGAAGAAAGTCTGTGCCTCGAATATGCTCGAAGACGTCAAGGAAGAAATTGAAATCATCGACGGCAAAGTTGCCCTCGACTTCAAGGCTTTTGAGATCAAGACGCTCGTTCTTTACAGATAAAGCTGAAATTATTAAAAATCCCCCAAGTTCGCAACAACTTGGGGGATCAATCTTTTTTGTTTAAAGCATTACCTTTACCATAACTGCCTTTTGAGCGTGCAGCCTGTTTTCTGCTTCTTCAAAAATCTCGTTTGCGTGTTCTTCAAAGACTTTCGCGGTTATCTCTTCCTCGCGGTGGGCGGGCAGACAATGGAGCACCATACAGCCCTCGTTTGTCACAGCCATAACCTCGTCGTTGACCTGGTATCCGGCAAAGTCTTTTTCTCTCTGCGCCTTTTCGCTCTCCTGTCCCATCGAAGCCCATACGTCGGTGTAGACAACGTCTGCGCCTTTCGCCGCTTCAACAACATCGGTGATACATTCAAATCTGCCCGTCTTTTCAGCCCAAGCCATAATCTCTGCGTCAGGTTTGTATTTATCGGGGCAAGCGATCGAAACGCTCATGCCGACTTTCAGACAGCCGACGATGAGAGAATTCGCCATGTTGTTGCCGTCGCCGACAAAGCAAAGCTTTTTGCCCTCAAACGAGCCTTTCATCTCTCTGATGGTCTGGAGATCGGCAAGCACCTGGCACGGGTGGCAATAGTCGGTAAGACCGTTGATGATCGGGATGGAACCGAACTTTGCAAGGTCTTCAACGTCGCTTTGGGCAAAGGTGCGGATCATGATCCCGTCAAGATAACGCGACAGCACTCTCGCAGTGTCACAGATGGGCTCTCCCCTGCCGAGCTGAATATCGTTTGAGCTCAAAAACAGCGCTGTTCCGCCGAGCTCATACATTCCGACCTCGAATGACACCCTTGTCCTTGTGGATGACTTGGAAAAGATCATGCCGAGCTTTTTGCCCGCAAGGTATTTATGCTCGATACCCTGTTTTCTTTTTTCCTTCAAGTCGTCGGCAAGGTCGAGTATGCCGATTATTTCCTCCTTTGACAGATCCGAGAGCTTTAACAAATTTTTCATAGCCGTTTCTCCTAAGCAAATACAAAATACGCGAATAATTATACCATATAATTGCAGTATTTCAAGTGTTATTTTTATAATATTTGAATTTTTATGCGATTTATTTAAAGATCATTAGTGCGTTATGCGTTTTTTATACATTACATCCATCAAACAAACTTCTCAATTTCAACGATGAACCTGTCTTTTTTGCTTTTTCCGACGATATTTTTCACGATCGCTTTTCCGCTTTTCCTCAAAACAATTTTGTCGCCCTGCGCGATCTTCGCGTCGGGTTTTTCGATCACGATCCCGTTGACAAACACGGTTGAATCCAGAACAGCCTGAGCAGCTTTCGCCCTCGACAGCTTGAATGCGGCGGAAACGACGTTATCGAGCCGCATCGACGGCACTGTTGTCGTGACAAGCTCCGTGGCGGGCGAACTGTTTTCGGAAACGTTTTCAACCTCCTCGACCCGGACGCTTCCCCTGCCGACGGAGGATAAGTTTTCGAGGATGTATTTTTTCAGCCTTTCAACCACAAAAACATACGCTCCGCTGTCGCCTACAACAATATCTCCGATGGTTTTGCGCTCAATGCCCATTCCCATCAATGCGCCAAGGTAGTCGCGGTGTTTCAGAGATGAAAACCTGTCCTTCCCTATGAACAGACAGCAAATCGGGTCGCCGCCGTTTTCTTTGAAGAATTCGGAAAGCTCCCCTTCATCGCTCAAGTCGAGAAACGACGGCACAAACACCGCCATCCCCCGCTCAAAGTTTTCATTTTTCCCGTAAATTATCATCCTGCAGTCTTTTGCTTTAGAAAAAGCTTTCAATGCTTCGGACTTTTCCCGTTCGTCGAGAAAGTCGGAAAAAGTGATATAACCGTCTTCAACGCAGCGGACGTATTTGTCGAAAAGATTGGGGTTATTATCCATTGTTATTAAGGCGCTCGGAAATCTCAATTGCTTTCTCGACCGAGAGCTTTGCGTTGACCATGTGATAATCCATGTAATTAACGTCCGGATTGACCTGCTGCGTTGTGGCTTTGACCAACGGGCCTGCAGTTTCGGGCGAACAAACGATCTTCTTTACCATCGACCCGGTAAAGGAACTGTCTATCGACCAGACAAGTCCGCAAACGGCGGTGACAACGGGCGTCGCCATTGAAGTTCCGCTCATGTAAGCATAGAAACCTTTGCCGGGATCGACCGTGCTGAAGACATAGTTGCCGGGCGCGCAGATGTCTACCCTTGCGCCGACGTTGGAATATGCAGGCTGATAGAAGCTTCCGTCGGCGGCAAGAGCAGCGCTGCCGACGACTATGATCCTGTCCAGAACATCGGATTTTTTCACGCCGAACAGTTGAGAAATGCAGTTGTTTTCACTGACAGCGCAGAAAGAGAGATTGTTTTCGGCGTTAATAGCGTGGCTTGAGTTGTCGCCGTTGCCCGCCGCCTGGCAGATGACGAAGTCATATCCTTGTTTTATCAGCCTCGCCATGATGGCGGAAACAAAGTTTCCGACAATGTTTACAACGAAGGTCGGGAATTTTTTCATGTTTCCCCACAGATCGGCGCCCAGCGAGAGGTTGACAACCTTTGCGCCGTCCTTAATCGTATAGCAAACGCCGGAATAGATCCTTTCGATATCAAGCCAAGTCTGCGAGAGCGAATTGTACTCCGGATCCCAATCGACAAAATGGATCTTTGCGTTGGGGCAAACGCCGCAGACGCCGATCCCGTTGTCGGCGTTGGCGGAAATGATGCCGCAAACGTGAGTTCCGTGAGTGTCGACGCTGTTCGTGCGTTCAAGGTATTTGCTCGGGAATACGATTTTGCCTTGGAGGTCTTCATGATCAACATAAACGCCGCCGTCAACAACGCCAAGGTCGATCGTGCTCATCCTGTCTTTATACTGCCACGCCGAAAGAGCCTGAATAGCTTCAAGATGCCAGTTCAATCCGCCGGGATGCTCCTCATCCCATTGGTTGTTGCCGTTCCAGGGATCGTTCGGGATATATTTTTCTTCATCGCCCTCGGAATTCGGGGCGATTTTTACGGCGATCTGAGGGATGGCGCAAACGATCCCATCGAGCTTTTGCAACTGCTCGCAGAATTCCTGACAGTTGTCGATCGACTGATCAAAATACACCTTATATTCGTTCAGCAGAGAATTGAAGCCTACTGTTTTGCCGCCGATTTTCTTGATGATTTTCTTTGCGGCAAAGGCGTTGACGTCGTCGTCAAAGAATACGCTGAAAACCCTTTTCGAGATGCCGACGCTGTCGGATATTTTTTCGATATATTCCGTTTTGATCTCCTCAAGAAAATCCTTCGCCTTCAGTTCTCCTGAGATGAGTCCGGGAAAGGACGAAAAAAACGCCAGAACAGCGCAAAGGATCAACGATATTATTTTTTGCATCACAATAACCTCCTTGTTTTCTCCTCCATTATTATATATTATGCCACCGAAAAAATCAAGGAAAAGCAATAAACTCAATTCGCAAAAAATGCAAAGCCCGAAAGACCAATGAATCTTTCGGGCAAAAGCTTCTGACGGTTTTATTCCACTTCAAAATTGACGATACAAGCCAAACGCACAAGATCTGTGGCGTCGAGATATCCGTCATCGTTGAAGTCAAACGACTTCATGATCGCGATATCTTCGGGATCGGTGAAAGAATTCACGTACTCACCGCCGATGGCAAGGTCAAACGAATCGACAAATCCATCGCCCGTCAGATCCCCGACAACAACAGCGCAATACTCCGCAACAACATCGTTGTTAAGGGACTTAATCGTTACCAAAGAGCCGGTCGAAACAACGCTGTCGGACACATCGAGCGTACAGCCCTCCAAGTTGAGGCTTTTGCTCAGGTCAAAAGTGCCCTGGTTAATGTTCATGATGAGCATATCGTTGTCGTCAAACTGTATTGACGAGCCTTCTTTCACGCTGTATTCAGGAGGGATAACGGGTATCGTTTCGGTTTCAAAAACCTCTGAGCACACTACGCATCTTGTGACTCTTGTTCCTGTCGCGGTGTACGTTGCGGGAACGGTAACCTCGGAAATGATCTGATGTCCGTTCGCAGGGATCACATCCTGCTTAGTAAAGACATCTCCGCAACGAGCACAGTGCGTTCCGGCGGTCAACCCTGTTTCGGTACAAGTCGGCGCTACCGCCTCGTCTTCAACAACGTCGTGGCCGAGAGCTGTTACAGTCTCCTGCGCTTTAAGGACAACTCTGCAACGGGCACAGTGTGTTCCGGCGGTCAACCCTGTTTCGGTGCAAGTCGGGGCAACTGCCGCATCTTCAACAACGTTGTGGCCGAGCGCCGCTACAGTTTCCTGCGCTTCAAGAACAGCTTCGCAACGGGCACAGTGCGTTCCGGCGGTCAACCCTGTTTCGGTACAAGTCGGCGCTACTGCCTCGTCTTCAACAACGTCGTGGCCGAGAGAAGCAACTTCGTCTTGTGTATAGCTGTCGCCACAGACGGTGCAAGTGTATGTTGTAAATCCTGCCGAGGTGCATGTCGGAGCGGTGACAACGCCTTCGTCATATTTGTGACCGAGAGGATCAATTACTTCCTGTTGTATAAGAACCGCGTTGCACACTGAGCAATGCGATCCTGCCGTGAGACCTGTCTGAACGCACGTCGGGGCTACAGCCGCGTCTTCGACGACGGTGTGCCCTGTTGCAGGGATTGCCTCCTGCTGAGTTAAAACAGTATTGCAGGACGAACAATGCGATCCGTCGGAAAGACCGTCCTCGGTGCAGGTCGCCGGATATCCCGGGTCAACGACAACATCGTGAGACGGCTCTACAACGTCGGAAACGTAATACTTGCCGCAATCCGGGCATTCGTTGAAGGTATAACCGGGAGTAGTGCAGGTTTTCAAAACGGTCGTCGAAGAATAATCATGGATTTCATCAAGTCCGTTGCCGTAGAGGCATTTGACAACGTAATCGTAAAACCTCTCCTGGGAATACGCAAGCATTTTTTCATCCTTGTTGATGGAATGGTTTGCGTTGAACGAAAGCAATTCATAAGTTGCGCCTGCATTTTTAAAGGCGTTGGCGATGTTTTCTGCTTCGGAATAGTCAACGACTATATCTCTCGTGCCGTGGCAGATGATCGTCGGCGCAGAATCTTTTGTGACATATTTTACGGGAGAAACGTCAAGGAGAGCTTCTGCGTTCGCCTTCTGTGACTCTTTGTCGGTTATCGCCGCTCCGCTGAGATACGAGAAAAACCTTGACATATTTTCTTCGCCGAGATATGAATCAAGAAGCTTTGGGTTTGAAAGATCAGACGGGCCGGAATACTCAACCACACCTGTCGGCTTTACAGCCGAAGAATCGGCGCGGGAATAGGCATAGAGCATCGCAAGGTGGGCTCCGGCGGAAGTGCCGCTGAGTATCAGTTTGTCAAGGTTGAGCCCATATTCTGTAGCGCATTCCTTAGCCTTTGCAACGGACGCGCCTATATCGTTGAGGATATCAAACGCAGTCGTGCTCTCCGAGGCGTAACGATAGTTGATCGCTATGGTGGCGACACCGTATTCGATACACTTTTCGCGAGCTGTTACTGAATAATCCTTGTTGGAGCCTGTTGTCCAGCCGCCTCCGTGGATAAAGACGATAAGACCGCAGTTTCCGATCCTGTTAGTCGGGATATACATGTCCATAAAGCATCTTGTCGAGGCGGTGCTGTAGGTTACTTTCGAGAGCGCAAGAACGCATTGTTTGGGGATTGCAAGAGATTCGCCGCAGCAATAGGCGCATTTTGTAATGTCTCCGTCATGAACGAGCGAGGCTTTCGCGGCACAAAGAGAGTCGTAGGCATTAACGATCTGCGCGCTTGAAGAAGGCGATGAAGCGACCCGAACTGCGGCATTGTAAGCATCCACAAAGGACGACCAGGTTTCATCTGTCCAGCAGTTGCTTCTGTAGTATGAGCACCCCGAAATAAGGCTTTCAAGATCCTCTGACGTCACTGACTCGGCGGCAAAAGCGGTTTCAAACGCCGCTCCGGCACCGAACAAGGCCGAAGCCGTCATGGCTAAACACAAAGCCATTCCGATAATGCGACGAATCGTTCTTTTCACTTGATATTCCTCCCGTGCAACCAATGTATATAAAAAACACTTCTCATTTTACTCCATGTTATATTTTATCACTTTTGTTTTTTATATTCAATACGTTATGGTAATAATTATTATGTTTTTTGCAATTATAAATGTTTCTTTTGTCTTTGCGCTTCAGATTCCGACAGAAGAAGACTTTTTTTGCAAAAATACCGCCGATTTCACATGTGTTTTCCTTGACATACAATGATGTAGAATGTATAATATTCAACAAGAAATTTTTAGTTAAAACCATAAAGAATCTGCCGTTTTCTCGGGCGGGTTCTTTTGGAGGTCCTTTTCAATGAAACCGGAGAATGCACACTTTAAACCACTCGATCATTACCTTAAAAACGACTGCGAAAGCCTTGAAGATGTGCTCGACTTTGCGAGGTGCCTTGAGGACACGGCTTTCCCCGTTCTCAGGAGCTTTAACGGCTGGGACGCGAGCGAGGAAGAGCCTTTGCCCGACGCGGAAAAGATGAAATCCTTCCCTATTTTCGATCCCACCCAAAAAGGCGAAAACAACATCACAACGGGTTGGATGATGGCGAAGCTTGCCCTGCCGTACATCAGCCGCTTCTTTGACAAAAGCGAATTGGGTAGCTACGGCTTTACATACTACAGCGGGCTTGATATGGATATCTACTGCGACGATCACCCTGTTGAAATATACTCATACATGGGCGGTCACTTCGACCTCGGATGTTCCCCCGACGGCGAAGATCACTTCGTCTTCATCAGGATCGATAGCCCGAACTCAAACCCCGTCTGCGACATCACTTCAAGATATTACCTCAAAGGTCTGAAGGAGACAAACGACCTCGTTGCAAACCTTGCAAGGTCGCTTCGCAGCGGATGTCACCTGCTCTCCACTAAAAACAGGCGCGACAACCTCTATGTTCAGGGCGAAGTGGATATCAACAGGTCAAAGCTCACCGACGAAGAGAGATCATCTCTCGCAAAATGCCTTATCGAAACAGCAAACTACGTCCTCTCGAAAGTCAGAGACGACACATACATCCGCCACATCGAAGACGCTCTTGAAATGCTTGCGCCCGTAGCAGATTATTCCAAGAGGTTTACCATATACTTTATGGGTCACTCCCACATCGACCTTGCGTGGAAATGGAGATACCCTGAAACCATAGAATGCATGAAGCAGACGTTTGAAACTCAGCTCGCCCTCATGGAGCGTGAGCCTGAATACGTCTACGTTGAAACGTCCGCCGTTTTGTGGAGAGATATAAAAGAAAAATATCCCGAATTCTGGGAAAAAGTACGCGCGGCCGCCGACAGAGGACAGTTTGAGCCTCAGGGCGCAATGTGGTGCGAAACTGACGGCCAATGCGTCGGCGAGGAAAGCTGGTTCAGGCAGATCGAGAACGGTCAGAGAGCCGCTATGGAAACGCTCGGCAAAAAATCGACCTGCGGCGTTAACATCGACGCTTTCGGCTTCAACGCAGGTCTTCCGAAGATCCTGAAAAACGCCGGGCTCAACTACTTCGTGACGCAAAAGCTTCGCTACAACGAATTCACGCTTTTCCCTTACATCCATTTCTGGTGGGAGGGCGACGACGGAAGCAGAGTCCTCACCCTCCACGAATATCCCGGCCACTCAAACCATATCGAGATCGACGAGCTGTCGAAGATCGTCTCCATCCACCACATGACCGACGGATTCTATCATATCCCGATCCTTTGGGGCTACGGCAACCACGGCGGCGGCCCCCTGCCCGTGATGATGGACAGGATCGACGAGCTCAAAAAGCAGACCGTTTTCCCGAACATCAAGTTCTGCGGAATGACGGAATTTTACAACATCCTGACGACCACTGAGGACGTTTCCACCCTGCCGACGGTGAAAGGTGAGCTGTTTTTGGAAACCCATCACAAAACGTACACCGTCCAGGCAAAGACGAAATTCCTCAACCGCGAATGCGAGCGTTTTCTCCTCAACGCAGAAAGCTTGCAGGCGGCGTCGGGCGAATACAAAGACCTCACCCCGGCTTGGGAAAAAGAGCTGTTTGCGCAGTTCCACGACGTTCTTGCGGGAACATCGATGCTAAAGGTTTACCTCGACCTTTACGATGACTTTGACAAGGCTTTCGATCTGATCGCTTCTTCAAACAAAGCTTGCTGCGAGAAAGCTCTCGGAACGGGCAACAGGGTTTACGTCTTCAACCCGCTTTCGATCAGAGCAAATATGCCCGTCATCATCGACAAAGCTCCCGAAAAAGACTGCGGATATATCCTCGACAGCAACGGCAAAAAGCACGTTTATCAAAAGACTTTCGACAACAAAACGGTTGTATACTTTGACGGGCTTCTCCCCTATTCGTTCAACAAGCTTTCCTTTGGCAGCGGCAAACCCGAAAGCACGATCAAGGTTGAAGGCAACGCCATCGACAACGGGGCTGTCAAAGCCGTTTTTGATAAAGACAAAGGCGTTATCACTTCACTCATTTTCGGCGGGAAAGAGTTCTGCGGCGGAGAGATCGGAAGCTTCAGGATCCTTGAAGACACAAAGAGCCGCGACTATGACACCTGGAATCTCGGTCTTACGGGCAAGGAATGGGACGTCAACTGCTTCAGCTTCGAAATCGTCGAGCAAGGGCCAGTCAGAGTTGTCTTCAGGGCGAAATACTCCTTTGGCATCTGGCAGGAAAAGAAACCGTATTACGGGACTTATCTCTGGCACACTCCTGCGGTCGACTATCCGACGAGTTTCCTTACCCAGGACTTCATCTTCTATTCGGGCGACCCGATGATCCGGTGCGTTCTTAACGCCGACTGGTGGGAAAACAGCAAAGACCTTAAACTGTCTGCTCAGACGAGCCTGAAAAACCCGAAAGCTTTTTACAAAGTCCCCTTCGGAAAGCTTGAGCGGCCTGTCAAGAGAGATACTCCTTATGAAAAAGCGAGATACGAAGTGCCCGCGATAACTTATGCAGATATTGTCGGCGACGACGGATATTCTTTCGCGCTCCTGAACCGCTCAAAGCACGGTTACGACACTCTTGACAGCAGAGTCAGGCTAACGCTTCTGACCTCTCCCAACGGAGCGGACACGGCAAAAGTTCCCGACAGCACAGCCGACAGGGGCAAGCACACGATCGAATATGCTTTCCTGCCGCACAGGAACGACTTTGACATCGAAAACACTGCAATGAGCTACGAGCGCGGGGTCATGGCCCTCAGCGGCAGCGACGAGCCTGAAATCAAGCTCGGCGAAACGCTGCTCGAAAGTTCCGACGAAAGCACTACCATAACCTGCGCCAGAAAGATGCCCGACGGCAAAGTGTTCTACAGAACGCTCTCGAAGGACGGCAAACTCGGTAGTTTTGAAAAATGATCGGAGATATTATGGCTACGATACAAGAACACATCGAAAAAAGCTTCAAGCGACTTAACGACAGAGAATACAGGATTGAAAACATCTGGCAGCCCGGCGCATATGATTGGCCCGGCGACTGGGAAGGCAGGGCGCTGCTCGCTTTCGTTTCTCTCTACAACGTCACGGGCGAAAAGATCGAATGCATGGACAAGATGCTCGATCTGCTCCCCGAACATCTCAACGAGCTCGGTTATATGGGCAAGATCTGCGGCGAAGGGAAGATGGACGAACAGCAGCTATCGTCCCACAGCTGGTTGCTCAGAGGGCTTTGCGAATACCACAAAGCTTTCGACGACGAAAGATCGTTGGAATTCGCAAAAAGTATTGTCGAAAACCTCTTTTTAAAAGGTAAAGAATTATATGCAAACTATCCATCCGACAGGATAATCGAAAAAGGCGGCGACGTCAGCGGCAATCTCACGGGTGAGATCAACGGCTGGCTTCTTTCAAGCGACGTCGGCTGCGCTTATATGTGTATTGACGGGCTTTCCGACTATTACTGCGTCACGGGCGAAGAAGAAGTCAAAGCGATGCTCGATAGTCTGATCGGTCGGTTCATGGCGACGGACAGGATCAAAATGAGATGCCAGACCCACGCCACTCTCTCCGCCACGCGCGGAATGCTCCGGCTCTATCGCAAGACGGGCGACGGAAAATATCTCGACAACTCGGTTGAAATATTTGATTTTTATCTCGAAAACGGTATGACTCTCACCTACGAAAACTTCAACTGGTTTGACCGATTCGACACTTGGACGGAGCCGTGCTGCATCGTCGACAGCTTTATTGTCGCCAGCGAGCTTTTTGATATCACGGGCGAAGAAAAATATAAAGCTCTTCTTCGCAGGATCTGGTTCAACGCTCTCTCATTCTGCCACAGGGAAAACGGCGGCGCAGGCCCCAACAAATGCGTGACAAATGAACAGCGGATCCTGAAGATCCACCGCTACGAAGCGCCTTACTGCTGCACGATGAGATACTGCGAAGGGCTTGTTTTCATAAAGAGAAACGAAAAGCTCCTGACTTTCGACAGGAGCAAAAAAACCGTAACGGACGAATATTCGAGAAGATTTGTCGACGACGTAATGATCGTCAGGGATAAAAGCGGCAAAGATCATTTCCTTTGCGACCTCGCCTTCCCCAAAGACGACAGTGAAATTGAATATACAATATAATACTTGAAATGACTAAATGCCCCATTTAGGGGCATTTTTTGTTGCAGCAGCTTATTGCTTATCCGTTAATCCCAACAAATAATCAACGCTAACGTTATAAAGCTTTGCAAGTTTTATAAGCGTGGATGCCGTTAGCTCAATAACGCCTGTTTCATACTGTGAATATGTGTTCTGTGATACGTTAAGATATTTTGCAACATCTTTTTGTTTATAGTCGTTATCCTCTCTCAAATTTCTGATGTTTTGAAAAACCATAATACCACCTCAGCAATATTATGGATTATCTGTAATTCAGATATAATATTCTAAAACAGTACTACTGTTTAGAATAAGGAGGTTAAAAAAATGGTTTGTCCAAAATGTCAAAGTCAAAACGTTAAAATTGAAACAGCAAGTAATGTTAAATCAAGAGGTGGAACAGTACCTCTGTGGTATTGGTGGAGTATAATTTGCCCGATGATAGATCTTTGTCTATGCTGTTGTATTATCGGCTTTTTCGGATTCACAATTCATCATATGTTGAAACGTTCCGCAAAAAAGACAAAAACAAACATTGAAACATATGCGGTATGCCAAGATTGCGGAAACACTTGGAGCGTTAATTAAAAATCACCCTCGGTCAGACGATCGAGGGTAAAATTTTGCTTGCAAAAATTTTCAAAACAGGTTGCTGATTATCTCAACCAGCTTGGACGGGATGAACTCAAATATGATGCCCGAAAAACCGCTGAAAAGCGAC
>JAFTCG010000032.1 GCA_017454815.1 Clostridia bacterium | reverse complement strand
CCGAATGCGGCGCAGACTTCGTGAAGGTCGGCATCGGCGGCGGCTCCATCTGCATAACGAGAGAGACGAAGGGCATCGGCAGAGGACAGGCGACTGCGCTGATGGAAGTCTGCGAGGAGAGGGACAGATATTTTGAAGAGACGGGAATATATATCCCCGTTTGCTCCGACGGCGGTATCGTTTATGACCACCATATCACCCTTGCTCTTGCGATGGGCGCCGATTTTGTAATGCTCGGCAGATATTTTGCAAGATTCGACGAAAGCCCGTCCAACAAAGTCAGCCTCAACGGAACTTACTACAAAGAGTATTGGGGCGAAGGCTCCGCGAGGGCGAGAAACTGGCAGAGATACGACCTCGGCGGCGACAAAAAGCTGTCGTTTGAGGAGGGCGTCGATTCATACGTCCCCTACGCCGGAAGCCTTAAAGACAACGTCGGCCTTTCGCTCGCAAAAGTGCGCTCGACAATGTGCAACTGCGGCGCGCTTTCGATCGAAGAGCTGCAGCAGAAGGCGAAGCTGACTCTCGTTTCCGCGACGAGTATCGTCGAGGGCGGCGCTCATGACGTCATCCAGAAGGAAAAAAGCGCGAGCGTAAAATAAATCTTTAAACGGCTGTCGTATTCGGCGGAAAACCGATAAATAATTACAACTACGGACGGATGTGAAAAGATGAAAGATATTGTGATCATCGGCTGCGGCGATTTCGCGCGGGAAGTTAATTGGATCATCGGCAGGATCAACGAAAAAAAGCCGGAATTCAACGTCATCGGGTTTGTTGACGACGACGTCAGCCGACACGGGGAAACCGTCGACGGCGTGAAAGTTCTCGGCGGGATCGAGCACATTGCAGATCTCGGAGAGGTTTATACCGTCTGCGCAATATGCGACGCAAAGGTCAGAAAAGAAATAATAAACCGCATCTCCTCTTTTGAAAACGTCCGCTTTGCAACGATCATCGATCCGACGGCAATATGCCACGAGACCGCCGTCATCGGTCAGGGAAGCATCCTTTGCTGCAACACCATGGTGAACATCGAAACAAAAATCGGCGAACACGTCGCAATGGTCGACCGCAGCGCCGTAGGTCACGACTCCGTGATAGGCGATTACGGCGTGCTGTTCGTTGGAGCGATCGTCGCCGGCAAATGCAAAATAGGCGAATGCTGCGAGCTCGGAATGGGCACGAACGTCATTCCCGGCAGGAAGATCGGCGACAACACGATCATCGGCGCGGGTGCCTGCGTTGTGAATGATATACCGGGCGATTGCACCGCCTTCGGTGTTCCGGCGAAAGTGAAAAAACAATTCGGTCAGTGCTGAACGAACCGATTAACGAATGAAAAACTAAAAAACGAATTTGCAAAACCGACGTCGGAAACTCTTCGACGCCGGTTTTTTGCGCAGGCATATCCGATTCTTAAAAGCAAAAAACAATTTCCAAAAAATTTTTCAAAAACTTGAAAATTTTTCTTGACAAATTGCATTCATGTGTATATAATACTATATTGCACTATAATGGAGTTGTATATCCTCTGCATATTCGCGAATTGGGATTTTTGGCGCAAATTGCGACATTTTCCGCCGATTTTTGAGCCAAAAACTACATCTTGTTAGAGGAATTGCAACAGCCACTTTCGCTTGTGTTATTCGTCTTTGGCACAGCGTGGAATTTTTAAGAAACGGAGTGATGAGACAATGGTAAACGTACACGACGTCCGACGCGGAAATACGGTGCGTAAGAGCTTCTCGAAGATCAAAGAGGTCATGGATATGCCCAACCTTATCGAGATCCAGAAGAAATCTTACGAATGGTTCCTCAACGACGGCCTTAAAGAGGTTTTCAGAGACATTGCCGATATCGTGGACTACACGGGCAACTGGACTCTCAGCTTTATCGGCTACAGGATGGACGATAAGCCCAAATACACCGTGCTCGAATGCAAGGAGAGGGACGCCACATATGCCGCTCCCATGAGGGTCACCGCGCGCCTTTATAATAAGGAAACGGGCGCCATCAAGGAAAGCGAAGTATACATGGGCGATTTCCCGATGATGACCGAGAACGGCACTTTCGTCATCAACGGCGCGGAACGAGTGATCGTCTCGCAGCTCGTGCGTTCCCCCGGAGCGTACTACGATATGACCCACGACAAGACTGGCAAACGCCTGTTCGCGACGACCGTGATCCCCAACAGGGGCGCATGGCTCGAATATGAGACCGATCCCAACGACCTTTTCTACGTCAGGATCGACAAAAACAGAAAAATCTTCATCACCACTTTCCTCAGAGCACTCGGACTCAGCTCCAACAAAGACATTCTTGACTATTTCGGCAACGATGAGAGAATTATCGCCACGCTTGAAAAAGACGAAACGAAAAATGCAGAAGAAGCGTTGATGGAAGTGTTCCGCAAGCTGCGCCCCGGCGAGCCTGCGACGCTTGAAACTGCCCAGGCGCACCTGGACGGACTGTTCTTTGACGTCCACAGGTACGACCTTTCGAGGGTAGGACGCTATAAATACAACAAAAAGCTCGGGCTCAGCCAGCGCCTTGTCGGCTGCACGCTCACTCAGCCGGTCGTCAACCCCTACACGGGCGAGATCATCGCCGAGGAGGGCGAATATATCGACAAGCAGAAGGCTTACGATATTGAGCAGACGGGCGTGATGGAAGCTTTCGTCAAAGCCGACGTCCACTACGACGGCAAGGAAGTCAAAGTGACCTCCAACGGCATGGTCGACGCAGGCCCGTATCTCCCCATGTTCACATCCGACGAGCTTGAGGAGATCGCCATCAACGAAAAAGTACGCGCGAAGATCCTCTTCGAGATCATGGACGAATGCGGCGACGACAAGGAAGCCCTCAAAGCTCAGCTGGAAGAGCGCTGCGACGACCTTATCCCGAAGCATATCATCATCGACGACATTTTCGCTTCCGTAAACTATCTCAACTGCCTTGCCTACGGCATCGGCGTTGTCGACGACATCGACCACCTCGGAAACCGCCGCATCCGCTGCGTCGGAGAACTGCTCCAGAACCAGTTCAGGATCGGCATCTCCAGAGTTGAAAGAGTTGTCAGGGAGAGGATGACTCTCCAGGGGCAGGACGGCGACGACAAGATGACTCCCGCCGCTCTCGTAAGCTCCAGACCGGTGCTTATGGCGATCAAAGAGTTCTTCGGCTCTTCTCCGCTTTCACAGTTTATGGATCAGACGAACCCTCTTGCCGAGCTTACTCACAAACGCCGTCTTTCGGCTCTCGGCCCCGGCGGTCTTTCAAGAGACCGTGCCGGATTCGAAGTCCGTGACGTTCACTACAGCCACTACGGACGCATGTGCCCGATCGAGACCCCCGAAGGTCCCAACATCGGACTTATCTCCTATCTTGCGACATTCGCAAGGATCAACAAATACGGCTTCATCGAGGCTCCTTTCAGAAAAATTGACAAGCAAACAGGCATAGTTCTCGACGAAGTTACCTATATGACCGCCGACGTTGAAGACGATTTCATCGTCGCTCAGGCCAACGAACCGCTTGACAAAGACGGTCGTTTCATCAACTCAAAAGTCCACGCAAGATACAGGGATGAATTCCTTGAGATCGACAACTCCAAACCCGACTACATGGATGTTTCGCCCAAGATGGTCGTCTCCGTCGCTACAGCGATGATCCCGTTCCTTGAAAACGACGACGCGAACCGTGCGCTGATGGGCTCCAACATGCAGCGCCAGGCTGTTCCGCTTATGAAGACGGACGCTCCCATCGTCGGTACGGGCATGGAATACAAGGCTGCCGTTGACGCCGGCGTTGCAAGAGTTGCTCTCAACGCAGGTACTGTCACAAGCCTTGACGCTCACAAGATAACCATCGCCACTGACGACGGCGGAGTTGACGAATACGAGCTTGTCAAATTCACCCGTTCCAACCAGGGAACGTGCATAAACCAGAGACCTGTTGTTTCGCTCAGACAGCACGTTGAAAAAGGCGAAGTCATCGCCGACGGCCCCTCAACCTGCAACGGCGAGATCTCTCTGGGCAAAAACGCCCTCGTCGGATTCATGACGTGGGAAGGCTACAACTACGAGGACGCTGTTCTCATCAACGAAAAACTTGTCCGCGACGACGTTTACACGTCGATCCACATCGAAGAATATATCTGCGACGCAAGAGATACCAAGCTCGGACCGGAAGACATCACGAGAGACATCCCCAACGTCGGCGAAGACGCTCTCAAAGACCTCGACGACAGAGGTATCATCCGCATCGGCGCAGAAGTACACTCCGGCGACATCCTTGTCGGTAAAGTTACGCCCAAGGGCGAGACCGAGCTGACAGCCGAAGAAAGACTTCTCAGAGCCATTTTCGGCGAAAAGGCGAAAGAAGTCAGGGATACTTCCCTTCGTGTTCCCCACGGCGAATACGGTATCATAGTCAACGTCGAAGTTTTCACCAGCGAAAACTGCGACGAGCTCAGCCCGGGAATCAACATGACTGTTCGCTGCTACATCGCTCAGAAGCGTAAGCTCTCTGTCGGCGACAAGATGGCGGGACGTCACGGCAACAAGGGTGTTGTTTCCAGGATCCTTCCTCAGGAGGATATGCCTTTCCTCGAGGACGGAACTCCGCTCGATATCGTTCTTAACCCCCTGGGCGTTCCGAGCCGAATGAATATCGGACAGGTTCTTGAAGTTCACCTCGGCTTTGCCGCGAGAGAGCTCGGCTGGAAGATCATGACTCCCGTCTTTGACGGCGCTCACGAAAGCGATATCCGCGACGCACTCAAGGAAGCCGGCTTCAGAGAGGACGGCAAATCCATCCTTACCGACGGCAGAACGGGAAGAAAATTCGACAATGCCGTAACAGTCGGCGTAATGTATTACCT
>JAFTCG010000031.1 GCA_017454815.1 Clostridia bacterium | reverse complement strand
TCCTCGTTGCACAGGAAGTCGTTCCGGCGCTTGGTCACACAGTAGTCATCGACGAAGCAGTTGCTCCGAATTGTACAGAAACCGGTCTTACAGAAGGCTCTCACTGCTCTGTTTGTAACACAGTCCTCGTTGCACAGGAAGTCGTTCCGGCGCTTGGTCACACAGTAGTCATCGACGAAGCAGTTGCTCCGAATTGTACAGAAACCGGTCTTACAGAAGGCTCTCACTGCTCTGTTTGTAACACAGTCCTCGTTGCACCGGAAGTCGTTCCGGCACTTGGTCACACAGTAGTCATCGACGAAGCAGTTGCTCCGACTTGTACAGAAACAGGCTTGACAGAAGGCTCTCATTGCTCTGTATGTAATGAGATACTCGTTGCACAGGAAGTTGTTCCCGCAACAGGACATACACCTGAAACAAGAAATATCGTAGCAGCCACATGCACTCAGGAAGGCTACACGGGCGACGTTTATTGCTCCGTTTGCGACGAGCTCCTTGAAGAAGGCACGGTTATCCCGACCGTACCGCATGAATACGTTGACGGCGTTTGCGTCAACTGCGGTGCAGAGGATCCCGACTATGCGGCTCCTGCAATTGCGGTTGCCGACGGCAGCGAAATCGTGATCGATAAAGAAAACGGAGTCATCTACGGCTTCCAAAGCTTTATCGACGACGAAAGCGGAATCATCAGCGAGCTTTCGGTCGACGGAAACAACGCCGAGATCGTTATCACCGCAACGGAAAACGGCTACGGCACAGGCACAAAAGTCGAGCTTGTAAAAGACGGAATCGTGATCGAAAGCTACACTATAGTCGTTTTCGGCGATGCGACAGGCGACAGCGTTGTCGATGAATCCGACTTCATCATGATCGACCTGTATAACGCAATGCTCATCGACGTTGAAGATACCGATCCCTTGTTCCTTGGAATGGACTGCAACCGCGACGGCGTTGTTGATGAGTCCGACATCGTTCTCGTTGACCTTGTTAACGCTTTCATGGGCGAGATCGATCAAATCAACGGCGGAATAGTATTCTATTGATAAGCCGGATTATTAAGGCTCCCGTAATAAGGAGCCTTTCTTTTTGCCCTGCGAAAAAAAGAATCAGAATATGGCAAATTATGTTTTGATATTCATTGACATTTGAGCCAATTTGAGTTAAAATTTTAAGTAGTAAATTTTTAGATAAAGGAGAAAGATATGCAGGAAAAATATATTTTATCTCTTGATCAGGGCACTACGAGCTCCCGCGCCGTTGTCTTTGACAAAAAGGGCAATATTGTCCACAAGGCGCAGAAGGAATTTAACCAGATCTACCCCCAGGCGGGTTGGGTCGAGCACGATCCGATGGAGATCCTCTTCAGCCAGCTCAACTCCGTGACGCAGCTTTTTTCCGAAGGCGTCGTAGCTCCCTCTCAGATCGCAGGTATCGGCATCACAAACCAGCGTGAGACGACCATCATCTGGGACAGGGAAACGGGCAAACCGATCTACAACGCGATCGTATGGCAGTGCAGGCGTACCGCCGCAATGTGCGAAAAGCTCAAGGAAAAAGGTCTCGGCGACTACGTCAAAGAGCATACGGGTCTTTTGATCGACGCTTATTTTTCCGCCACGAAGATCCGCTGGATACTTGACCACGTTGAGGGCGCGCAGGAGATGGCGGAGGAGGGAAAACTCCTCTTCGGCACCGTCGATACATGGCTCATCTGGAATCTGACCGGCGGAACAGTTCACGTTACCGACTACTCCAATGCATCGCGCACGATGCTATTTGATGTCGACAAGCTCTGCTGGGATGAATATCTTTGCAATCAGCTCAACATCCCGATGTGTATGCTCCCGGAAGTCAAGCCTTCGAGCAGCGTTTACGGCTACGTTGGCAAAAATATTCTCGGCCTTGAACAGCTTGCGGGCGTTCCTGTTGCCGCTTCGATCGGCGACCAGCCTTCAGCCTTGTTCGGTCAGGGTTGTTTTGAGGAAGGTATGGCGAAAAATACCTACGGTACCGGCTGTTTCCTCCTGATGAACACGGGCGAGAAAAGGGTTGTATCCCAAAACAACCTCGTTTCGGGAGTCGCATGGGGTTACAACGGCAAGATAGTTTATTCGATCGAAGGCTCCGCCTTTAACGCAGGCTCTGTCATCAAATGGCTTCGTGACGAGCTTCATCTGATTGACAATGCTCCCAGGTGCGACGAGCTTGCTGAGAGCGTTGACGGCGCGAACGGTATCTACCTTGTTCCTGCGTTCACTGGTCTTGGCGCTCCATATTGGGATATGTATGCGAGGGGATGCATCGTCGGCATGACGAGAGGCACCAACAGGGCTCATATCGCGAGAGCTGTGCTTGAAAGCATCGCATTCCAGATGACCGATCTGCTTGAAGCGATGAACTCCGACTCGAATATAAAGCTTTCCGAGCTTCGTGTTGACGGCGGTGCAAGCGTCAGCAACATCATGATGCAGATCCAATCCAACCTCATCAGAACGCCCGTAAACCGCCCGAAAATGGTCGAAACGACCGCTCTTGGCGCTGCGTTCCTTGCAGGACTTGCTGTAGGCTTTTGGAAGGATATCGACGAGCTTAAAGAGATCCGCGAGGTCGACAGAGTATTCGAACCCCAAATGTCCGACGAGGAGAGAGATAAGCTCTACAGCGGTTGGAAGAAAGCCGTAAAACGAGCTATGGATTGGGAAGAACACGTCACTAATGAATAGAAAACTATAAATTCTAAAACTAATTTTTGCAAAAGGAGAAATATATTATGCCTAAAATGATTCTTGATTGGAAAACTGCTACAGATTTTGTGACCGACGCATTTGTCGGCGCCGGCGTACCGAGGGAGGACGCAGAGATCTGCACAGACGTTCTTCTTGAAAGCGACAAGAGGGGTATCGAATCCCACGGATGTAACAGATTTAAACCTATTTATATCGACAGAATAAATATCGGTATTCAGAACCCTGTTACTAACTTTGAAATCATAAAAGAAACTCCGACGACAGCCGTTGTTGACGGTCATGACGGAATGGGACAGGTCATCGGCTACAAGTCGATGGAGCTTGCAATAAAGAAAGCTAAAGAATACGGCATGGGCATGGTAGTTGTACGCAACTCCTGCCACTACGGTATTGCAGGTTACTACCCGACAATGGCTTGCAAAGCCGGCTGTATCGGCATCACCGGCACCAACGCCCGTCCGTCCGTTGCGCCGACTTTCGGCGTTGAGGGTATGTTTGGAACTAACCCGCTGACTATCGGAATCCCGACAGATGAAGATTTTGACTTCATCATCGACTGTGCAACCTCCATCACCCAGAACGGTAAGATCGAATACTATGAGAGAATAGGCGAGAACGTTCATCCCGGCACTATCATCGACATCAACGGCAACGCTGTCGAAGGCGACGCAGGCGTTGCGCTCAAAAACATCAGAAAAGGTACAGCCGCTCTGACAACTCTTGGCGGAATCGGCGAAGCTCTCGGCGGCTACAAGGGCTACGGCTATGCTATGGTGGTCGAGCTTCTTTCCGCAGTCCTCCAAGACGGACAGTACGGCAAGGCACTCAACGGTCTTGACGAAAACGGAAACAAAGTTCCTTATCATCTCGGTCATTTCTTCATCGCGATCGACACCGATCATTTCCTCGGCGAAGAGCTTTGCAGAAAGAAAGCCGGCGAGATCATTCGCTCCGTCAGGAACTCCAAGAAAGCTCCCGGCCAGGACAGGATCTTCACCGCAAACGAGAAAGAGCACGAAGTCTGGCTCGCGAGAAAAGACTCCGGCGTTCCGATCAATGAGGCGGTTCAGGCGGAGATGTCCAAAGTTCGCGACGAATACGGTCTTACACAGTATAAATTCCCCTGGGATTAATCTCTTCGACGAAAGGAAGAATACACAATGGATTATGCAAAAGAATCCCTCCGCCTTCACGGTGAATGGAAGGGAAAAATTGAAGTTATCGCAAGAGCAAAAGTCAACAACAAGGACGACCTTTCTCTTGCTTATACGCCCGGCGTTGCACAGCCTTGTCTTGAAATTCAGAAAGACATCGACAAGTCATACGAGCTGACGAGAAGATGGAATATGTGCGCCGTTATAACCGACGGTTCGGCAGTTCTCGGATTGGGAAATATCGGTCCCGAAGCCGGTATGCCGGTCATGGAGGGCAAATGCGTCCTCTTTAAGGAGTTCGGAGACGTAGACGCTTTTCCGCTTTGCGTCAAAACTCAGGACGTTGACGAGTTTGTCAACACCGTAGCGCTCATCAGCGGCAGCTTCGGCGGCATCAACCTTGAAGATATTGCAGCTCCCAGGTGCTTTGAAATCGAAAGAAAACTCAAGGAAAAGACGGATATCCCGATTTTCCACGATGACCAGCACGGAACTGCCGTTGTCTGTTCTGCGGCGCTCATCAACGCCTTAAAGTTTGTTAAGAAGGATATAAAAGACTGCACAGCAGTTTTCAACGGTGCAGGTGCGGCAGGAGTTGCGATCGCAAAGCTTTTCACGAGCATGGGTATTAAGAATATCATTATGTGCGACAGAAAAGGTATCATCTGCGACGGAGACGACCTTGCTCCCGCAAAGCAGGAGATCGCGAATTTTACCAATAAGGATCATAAAAGAGGAGCTTTGAAGGACGCTCTTGTCGGAGCTGATATTTTCGTAGGTGTTTCCGCTCCCGGAGTAGTAACTCAGGATATGGTCAGGTCGATGGCAGATAGCGCTATTGTTATGGCTATGGCTAACCCGACGCCTGAGATCATGCCTGACCTTGCTAAAGAAGCAGGCGCGGCGGTCGTCGGCACGGGCAGAAGCGATTTCCCGAATCAGATTAACAACGTTCTTGCGTTCCCCGGAATTTTCAGAGGTACTTTTGACGTGCGCGCAAGCGACATCAACGAGGAAATGAAGATCGCCGCCGCCAACGCAATTGCGTCGCTCGTCTCGGATGAGGAGCTTTCTGCGGATTATATTCTCCCGAAAGCGTTTGACGAAAGAGTCGGCAAAATCGTTGCCGCCGCGGTAGCAAAAGCCGCAAGAGACAGCGGAGTTGCAAGGATCTGAATATAGGATATATAAAAAGAGAGTCAGCGTTTTTGCCGGCTCTCTTGCTTTGACTTTAACAGGTGAAATAATTTGGACAAGAAAAAAACAGGGTCAGGAAACGGCTGTCCGTTGTACAAAAAATGCGGCGGCTGTCAGCTTCAAAATATGACATATCCCGAACAGCTTTCGTTCAAACAGGCGAAGGTCATAAAATTGCTCGGGAAATACTGCCATGTTGACGAGATAATTGGTATGGACGTACCTTTCCATTACAGAAACAAAGTTCAGGCGGCGTTCGGCACGACAAGAGGCGGTAAGGTCGTTAGCGGCGTTTATCAATCGTCGAGCCACAGGATAGTCGACGTTAAAAGCTGTATGCTCGAGGACGTGACGGCTGACAAGATTATCCAAAGTGTCAAAAAGCTGATTTTACAGTTTAATATTCCCGTTTACAATGAGGACACTCATAAGGGTTTTCTGCGCCACGTTCTCGTCAAGAGGGGGTTTGCAACGAACGAAATTATGGTCGTGCTTGTCGCCGGATCGCCCGTTTTCAAGAGCAAGAACGAGTTTTTGAAGAGCTTGCTTGAATTACACCCGGAAATCACAACCGTCATCCTCAACGTCAACAATAAGCATACGAGCCTTGTTCTCGGCGAAAGCGAAAAACCTCTCTACGGCGACGGGTATATCAAGGATATTCTGTGCGGCTGTGTTTTCAGGATCTCTGCAAAGTCGTTTTATCAGATCAACCCGGTACAGACGGAAAAGCTGTATTCGATCGCTATGGATTACGCCGGTCTCGGCGGCAGTGAGACCGTCCTCGACGCATATTGCGGGATCGGCACGATCGGGCTTGTTGCTTCAAAGAACGCCAAAAACGTCATCGGAGTTGAGATCAATACAGACGCAGTGCGAGACGCGATAGTTAACGCAAAGCTCAACAAGGCGAAGAATATCTACTTCTACAACAGCGACGCAGGGGAGTTCATGCTCAACATGGCGAGGGAGAAAGAGAAGGTCGACGTTGTTTTCATGGATCCACCCAGGGCAGGTAGCGACAGGAGATTTCTGTCAAGCATTACAGCTTTACAGCCGAAAAGGATAGTGTACGTTTCCTGCAACCCCGAGACGCTGTCAAGGGATTTGGCTTTACTTGTCAAGAACGGATATAAGGTCAGGAAAATCTCTCCTGTCGATATGTTCCCGCACACGAATCATGTGGAGACAGTTTGTTTGCTGTGCAAGCAATGAATTTCGTTATGAGCATAAATTCTTCTTTCGGAACTTGAATTGCGCCTATCAGCGCATTAATTGCCTTCGTCATAAAAAAACTCCCCAACGCCGGAATTGACGATGAGGAGTGGCAATAATAAAGCTGAGTCTTACTTTATCTTAAACAAACCTTTAAAGAAATCACCGATCTTTTTGAAGAAGTTCTTGATCGCTTTCCAAATCTTTGCAAAGAAGCCGTCCTGCTTTTCGGGGGCAGCTTCGGGGAAGCTGTAGTCGATCGCACGGTAGAGCCTTGATTGACTCTCAACTCCGACGCAGTGCGTTTCTTCACCGTTGACGTAGACCTTTGAAGGCGAGTTGTTGAAGTCGTGCCCGTTGATCTTGCCGACTTCTTCAAACTTGTAATCGTTTTGGGCGTGGACATAGAACACTACTCCGTACGATTTGCCTGCTTCAAATACAGTAACTTTGTTTTCGGGATGCGTCTGTTCGAGCCAATAGAGGATTTCGACCGTATATTTTTCCGGCTCGGCGGAAGCGATCCCGGTTGCCGGCGCACTGCCCACAACAGGCTGATCCATCGTCAGACGGACTTCATGGATGACTTTGTCATCAACGTCGGCAAAGACGGGGATAGCCAATGAAAACGCAAACACAGCGCACAGTACGAGCGCGATAGCTTTTGTTATGACTTTCATTTAAAAAGCCTCCTTTGTTATTATTACACCCCTGATTTTACCACATTCCCAAAGTAAAATCAATCCTATCGAAAAAAATTTCAAAAAAAGTGTTGACAACGGCGGAAAGTGGTGATATAATAACGATAATTTAATACGCTAAACCGTTGAGGCGGGGGTAAAAACGTCCATGACTTCAAAGAGAGCCTGCGTTGGTGAGAGTCAGGTAAGAAACAGTTCGTTAAATGGGCCGCTGAGGGCGCAGTCAAATGTGGTTTCCACAGAGTATTCTGCGACGTGAGCGCATACGTCAGTTGCGGGGGATTTATCACGATCCTGTTAAGAGCACGGTTTCCCGTGAATTCAAGGTGGCACCGCGGATAAGTTTTATTCGTCCTTGACAGAAGAACAGTTCTGTCAGGGGCGTTTTGTTTTTGGCAGGACGAACATTGAACGGCACGGAGGATTTTTTTATGCTGCTGACAAAACGATGGTGAAGCCGATCGGCAAATTTACAAATCGGTGATATTACCAACATAATTATTAACGAAATATAATAAACAACTTTTTACGGAGGAAACAAAAATGAGTAAAGAAAAGATCCCTTACAAAATTTATCTT
>JAFTCG010000030.1 GCA_017454815.1 Clostridia bacterium | reverse complement strand
TGTACCGTCCGGGATGCTATGAGCATCTTGTGATCCACGTTCTGCGCGACGATCCCGACTTTGTGAAAGAGCTTGACTTCGTTATGGAGCAGGACGGCAAACTGATCGGTCAGAATGTCTTCATGAAAACCGTCATCAACTCAGACGACGGCAGAGATATTCCTGTCCTCACGATGGGGCCGATCTGCATTGCTCCCGAACTCGAACGCAGAGGATACGGGAAAAAGTTGCTCGACTACTCTTTGGAGAAAGCCGCACAACTCGGATTCGGCGCAGTTCTGTTTGAAGGAAATATTGATTTTTACGGTAAGAGCGGGTTTGAATTTGCGAGAAATTTCGGCATCCGCTACCACGATCTTCCCGAAGACGTTGACGATTCGTTCTTCCTTTGCAAAGAATTGAAAAAAGGTTATCTCGACGGCGTCACAGGCGTTTATCAGACTCCGCAGGGGTACTACGTGAAAGACGAGGACGTAGATGAGTTCGACAAAAGCTTCCCGCCCAAGGAAAAGCTGAAGCTCCCCGGCCAGCTGTTTGAATAATAAGAGTTGAAATGCGAGGGAAAAGGAATGGCTGAATACAAATTCTACGGCCGTGAGGGCGCCGACATAAAGGAAAAGCATGGTCTGACGCCGCGTGACTGCTACGATCTGCTGTCCGGGATCTGGTGCGCGGACACATGCGCGCCGAGGATGCGAAGCAGATGGTCTCCCGAAAACAAAACGCTCGGGCAGTGTTCGATTACGGCGTTTTTGATGCAGGATCTGTTCGGCGGAAAGGTTTACGGAGTGCCGCTTGAAGACGGCAACTTCCACTGCTTCAACGTCGTCGGCGACTGTACCTTTGACCTGACGAGCGAGCAGTTCGCAGACGCAAAGCTCGACTACGCGGACTGCCCCGAACAGCTTCGCGAGGTGCATTTTAAAAAAGAAGAGAAGCGGCAAAGATACGAATACCTGAAATCCCGCTTCTTTGAGCTGCTTGAAAAACGATGCTCCAGATGAACGGCTGAATAATGTCGAAAATATTAAGCCTATGCGCGATCCGACTACGGAAATGCGCATAGGCTCGTTTTTTTATTATTTCTTGAACGGTTTTCGGGATACAACATCAAGCCTCGTCGATAATTCCTTTCAAAAGCAGACCTGCGGCAGGCTCGGTCAGCAGGTTTTCTTCGATCCTGAAACAGTTGAGGATGATTTTGCCCTCACCGCACTCAAAGCCGCTTATTGCGTGACCGAGAGCGTATCCGCCGGCAACGTCGCAGAACGAGACAAAGAACGAAGGACAAATAACCCTGTCGGGCGTTCTTGAAGTGACAAACGACGAGATCGGCCATGTCAGACCGAATCGCATATAATCAACAAGTCCGCAGTCGAAGCCCCTGAATATCGGATCTTTTGTGACGACGCATTCTTTGTGATAAAGCCAGTCCCTGTAAGTCCATAATCCCAGATCCTCGGAAATGCCGAGCTTTTTCATCCTGTTTTCGTCTTTCACAAACAGCTTCGGCTCGAGGAATATGAGCTTCAAGCCGTGCTTTGCATGAGACAAAAGCATATCAAGCGTCTCGTCGTCTATGTTTTCGCCCACAAGCACGCTTACTCCTTCTTCAAGCGAATCAATTACTTCGACACCTTTGTTATTGAGGTATTCTTTCGTTACGTCTTTGACGCCGAAAGCGGAAACTTTTTTCGTTGTGATCTCGGTTTGCTCTCTGTCACAGACGGTGAAATTGAGCTTCTTACCCGCCGCAGACGCGTTTTTAAGCGTCGCATAGAAAGTATAGTCTCCGGCAGGAAGGTTGAGCGTCATGTCCTTCTTGAAAATTGGAGCGGTAAGGCTGTTTTCATCTACGTCAAAAGTTTCGTTGAAGCTTTTGACAACGCCGTTTTTGCCCATTATTGCAAAGATAGCAGTATATTTTCCGCTCTTCAAAACGCCATCATTTGCAAGCACGGCTTCAAAAGTTACCGTCTCATCGCCGAAGAAGAACGGTTTTACGAAAAGACAGAATCGCAGTTTTTCCCAGCCATCGCATACTGCGCTGAAAATTTCCGGTTTGATCTTCCTGAAATATGTCCAGAGCCCCTCGCCGACAAGACCGTGATCATAAAGTCCCGTAAGACTGTAGCCGCAGTAATGAGGATTGGAGCGCACTAAGTTGAAATCTCTGTATCTGTATTCGCCGTTGAGTCTTGTCCCCTCTTCCAAAAGCATATCGGCGCAGGGGAACACGTCGAAAAGATTGAGTTTTTCAAAGTCTTCTGCAAATTTGTCCGCTTGCTTAGCGGCGAAATCGGCGTCGCCGAGTTTGAGGGAAAGTCCTCTTTGCAGGAAATTATTCTTCACGTCAATGACGTCCCAGCTGGAGCCAGTGCCGAATTCCGAAAGGTAAACTGGTTTTGAGTTTTCGCCGAGAGTGCGAAGCATATTCACGTTGTTTTCGTCCATAGGCATTGTCGGATAGCAATGGAAATCGCCGCCGTTGCCCGCCGAAGATGAAACGACGGTGGTGAGCTTTTTGTCCACGCCGTCAAAACCCCAAAGATTATCCCATTTATCGCTGAAGGGATTGGAGCCGGAACCGTATTCGACGTGCATATCAAATCGTCCGCTGTTGAGAAAAACGAATCTTGTTTTATCAAGCTCGCGAAGTTTCGGGAGGTAGTCGGCAGCTCTTTTGAAAACATTGTTGTCCGGAACTTCGTTTAAGAGTCCCCATGCGACTACACACGTCCTGCTTCTATCGCGCAGTATCATCTGATCAAAGCCGTTTTCGAGCCTTTTGAGCATGGCTTCCTCATCGCCGACCTCGCATTTTTCAACGCAGTTGTGGCCGAGGCATGACGCTCCGAAGCTCTCTTCATAAACGAGCATTCCTATTTCATCGCAAAGATCAAGCTGTTCGGGACGAAGCACGCCCATGATACCCCTTACCATATTAAAGCCGCAGGTTTTTGCATAGTAAATATCTTCGAGCGCCATGATCGGGTAAGTCGGAACTTCAAATCCGACAGGAAAATGGTTGCCGAGATGGGAACAGCGAAGGAAAAACTTCTTGTTGTTGAGGTAGAAAAGCCCGTCGTCCCGGACCTCGAATTTACGAAAACCTGCGTTTGAGCTCTGCGTCATTTCGCCGTACTGCGTTGAAATAGTAACTTCAACTCTGTACAAAAACGGATCTTCGATATGCCATTCTTTGCGGTTTTCGACCTCAAACGATATTTCACTTTCGCTCACGCCGTTAGGTGCGCTGATCTCGTTTTTAACACTACCGACGAGCTTTCCGCTGACTTTTTCAAAAACTTTCATTTCGAGCGTGCCGCCGCAGTCCGCTTCGGCGCTGTCGACTGTGATGCGGGCGTTGATCACCCCGCTATCAAAATCGGCGGTTAGGAAATTGTCGGAGATGTATGCTCCGGGAACTGTCAGAAGCTCCACGCCGTACCAGAGTCCGCCGTAATTCAGCGACGCTCCCGGGCGCGGGATTACAGCCTTGTTTCTCGAAGGTGTGTTGACGATGTTCAAGCCTTCGATTTCATTATCTGTCGGATTCAAGACACGCACGGTGATCAGGTTTTCGCTGTTATACTTAACAACATCGGTAATGTCGGCTGAAAAAGGGCCTTCCGCGCCCTCATGAACGGCAACAAGCTGTCCGTTGAGATAGACCTCCGCTTTGTAGTCAACGCCCATGAATTCGAGCACTGTTCTGTCTGTGCTGCGAGCAGGCTTTCCGGGCTTGATCTTGCAGTAATAATACGCTACGCCCTGATAGTCCTCAAATGCCTGCTGTATGACGGACGGAACTGTGATCTCAACTGCATTTTTTGGAATACTGCTGCAATATCCCTTGTCTTTTCCGGTGTTATCCTCATCTTTGGCGATCAGCCAGTTTTCGAGTTTTTCAACATATGTGTTTGTCATAATTTCTCCTTGTGCATTATTTCGTAACGTCGAAGCAGACTTTGGCGCAGTCTTCGTCCAAAACTTGCGTTACGGACGGCATGCCCAGAGTTCCCCTGCTGTCTAAACTCCAGACGACGTTCTTTTGGCGATCGACTTCGAAGATATGCACGCCCTCGTCAAAATGCCCGTGCCCCATCCAGTTGGTGAACACAAGATTACCGTTGGACAAAAGCTGCACTCCGAGCAACCAGCGGATGTTGATTCCGGGAACGTCGGCGTCGGTAAGCGACCAAACTTCCTCGCCGTTTTCATTCAACTCATAGGCTCCCGACATACAGGAATAGACTATATTACCGTTCGGCAAAAGTACCATACCGAAAGCGTCGGGATGAATGTCATATTCTTTGACAATTTCTCCGTCGGCGGAAAGCTTGCGTATCTTATTTATTCCGGGCTGGACGACGTAATAACAGTCGCCGATCTTTCTTGCCATTCGCATTCCCTCGTGTGGAAGTCCCTGATAGCCAACGTCAAAAGACTTAACGACATCCCCGTCGGAGGTGATTTCCAAAAGCTGAGGCTCTCCCAAAAGTCCCAGCAGGATATTGCCGTTTTCAAGCGGCTGACAGCTGAACAGCTCTTTCTTTGTCAGATAGTGCATCACGGATTTGCCGCAACGCTCAACACGGTAAACTCCTGTCGTTCCCATCCCGCTGTTTTGACAATAGAGTATATCTCCGTCGGGCAGTGCCCAGAGGTCAAATACTCCCGGCGTATTATCTATCTCGTTTGTTATAACGCCGTCTTCATCAACAAAAACGATTTTGTTTTTTTCGGTATCGCTGCAGACGAGAGTATGTCTGACTTTACCGTTGATGATCATAGCAATCTACTCCTCGTATAATAATTAATATCCAACTGAGCGTTTAATCAAGATTTTGCGAGTCCTTATATTCTACGCACAGCATTGTTAAATCGTCGAACTGCTCGGCTTGATCTACAAATGCGCCAACGGCATCGTGTAAATTCTGCATGATTTTATCCGGCGCTGCGTTTGGGTCTTTGTTCAGCGCTTTGAGCATATTCTCAACCCCGAACATTTTTCCATCCGAATCCGTCGCTTCGGGAACGCCGTCGGTATAAAGGAAGACTTTTGATCCCCTTTCAAGCGTCAGTTCATATTCTTTGTATTTGAATCCATCCATGCCGCCGATCACAAACCCGTGTTTATCGTGCAAAAGTTTAAACTCACCGTTTGGATCCTTTATAACGGGATATTCGTGGCCTGCGTTTGCCGCAGTCAGTTTGCCGGTCGATATTTCGAGAATTCCCAGCCACACGGTAACGAACATTTCCTCGCGGTTATTGGAACATATCGCCACATTTGTATCCGTAAGGATTTGTGCAGGACTTTTACCCATCATCGCGTTGTTCGCAAGTATGATCTTGGAAGCCATCATAAACAGCGCAGCAGGAACTCCCTTGCCGGAAACGTCCGCCATCACCATGCACAGATGATCGTCGTCGACAAGGAAGAAATCGTAAAAATCGCCTCCGACCTCCTTCGCCGGGTGCATGGATGCATAAATGTCAAACTCCGGACGGTCGGGGAACGCCGGGAAAATATTGGGCAGCATATCCGCTTGAATGGCAGACGCCATATTCAGCTCGGCATCAATTCGGGAGCTCTCGATTTTTTGCTTTTCGTATTCTTCATTCTGGTTCTGCAAAATAACCGAGAACATGTAGACGGACGCTCCCACCGTTGCAATTATTATCAGCTGGATTTCTTTTGAAAAGCTTTGAATGATTATGGCTATTACAGGTGCGACCATATATATCCGGAGCGCAACGTTGATGCGCTTATTAATCTTTTTGCGGTTCTTCAAAAGCAAAACAGCGTCAAATATCAACATAATCACCGGGCAGAGATTGCAAAGCAAATAGCCTGCGCCGCGGTGGTAAACGTTGCTCGCATCAAAGAAATAAATCAAATTAAGAGGTCTGCCGACGATCAGAATCGCCAAATGCACTAATGCAACAGCGCCCAAAAGGACGGTGAGTTTTTTGGAAACGTCTATCGAGAGTTTTGAGATGACGAGAACCAAAAGCGACATCATAAAAGCCATAAGACCTGCCGCCAGTATTTCCGCGAAGGTGACTATATGCAAAGCCGTGCGAACGCCTGCTCCCGGAAATCCGTCCATGATCTGTCGCGCAAGGTGAGAAGAAATATAGAAAGTGAGCAACAGGATAAATGCCTGAAAATAACTTCGCACTTCCTTGCGCAAATGGGTGGATGATGAGATCTGCAGAAAACAAAGACCGCATATTCCTATGCCGCCGGCTATAAAAAGAATGTTGATTAGGTTTGATGCTGAAAAAACAAATGACATAATTATCGTTACCTCTGCGTTATAATTGATATTTGTATGGTTTAAACGTTTGGACACTTTTGCAAGTTTTCATTTCGCAAAAAAAAATGTGATTTGAATTGCGATGAATATAACACCTGTCTAATAATTCAATACAGTTCGCAAGAATGTTCAAAGCTCAAAGTTTAACATATTCCTATCCTCATTTTTTTAAATTCGTTGTCAATATTTTACCATTTTATGTCCGCCACGTCAACAGTTTTCGCCCGTTTTGCTCAATCAAAAACTGAAGGTTGCAATCTCCATAAAACCCTTGAAAAAATTGTAGTTTGTGCTATAATATACCAATGAAAACATCTCTAATACAGTTATCTCGGAGAAAAATAAACTATGGATCTATCATTTGTCTATTTCTGGGAGCAGTTGACGTCCAACCCGCTCCTGATGCTTGCAGTCGGCCTGACGCTCGGCGTCATTTTCGTCAACGGCTGGACGGACTGCCCGAATGCGATTGCAACCTGCGTGACGACCCGATGCATGGAAGTGCGCCCCGCGATCGTGATGTCGGCGATCTTCAATTTTCTCGGCGTATTCATCATGAGCTCGGTCAACGCGACGGTCGCGCAGACGATAGCCAATATGGTCGATTTCGGAACAAATTCGCATGATGCGATAGTTGCGCTGTCGGCTGCTTTGCTGGCGATCGTGATCTGGGCGGTGCTCGCATGGTTTTTCGGGATCCCGACCAGCGAAAGCCACGCGCTGATCGCGGGCTTGACCGGTGCGGCGATCGCGATGCACGGCGGCCTTGACGGCGTAAACGGCCATGAATGGATCAAAGTCATCTACGGCCTTGTGATCTCGGTTGTGCTCGGCTTTGTCCTCGGCTATGCGGTCTGCAAGCTCGTGACGGCTGTATTTTTCAATATCGACCGCCGGAAAACAGAGGGCATCTTCCGTTACGGTCAGATCGGCGCCGCCTGCGCCATGAGCTTCATGCACGGCGCGCAGGACGGTCAGAAATTCATGGGCGTGATCCTGATGTGCCTGCTGCTTACAAACGGAGGCGAAAACGCAGGCGCAGTGAAGATGCCGGTATGGATCATGCTGCTTTGCTCCGTCATTATGTCGGTCGGCACGTCGATCGGCGGCAAGAAGATTATCAAATCCATCGGCATGGACATGGTCAAACTTGAAAAATATCAGGGCTTTTCGGCGGATATGGCGGCTTCGATCGCGCTGCTCATCAGCTCGCTTTTCGGAATTCCCGTATCGACAACGCACGCAAAAACAACTGCGATCATGGGCGTCGGCGCCGTCAAACGGCCTTCTGCGGTCAATCTCGGCGTTGTCAAAAATCTCATGATGACGTGGATACTGACCTTCCCCGGCTGCGGACTTATCGGTTATATCACAACGAAGATCTTTATGGCGATCTTCTGACCAGGAGGATATTATGGCAAACAAGAAAAACGATTTTTACTGGAACAACTACATTGCGGCCGCTGACACCGCCTGCCAAGCTGCGGGTTATCTGCTCGAATGCCTGCGGAAATTCGACGCCAAGCGGATGAACGAAATGCTCGTCAGGATGCATGAATTGGAGCATAAGGGCGATTCGTTGCGCCACGAAATGACTCAAGCGTTAGCCAAATCTTTTGTCACCCCGATCGATCGCGAAGACATGGCTGAAATGTGCCAGAGGCTCGATCATGTGATAGACTGCATCGAGGAAGTTTTGCAGGTGATCTATATCAACCACACCGTAAAGATCACCGACGAGGCTGTCAGCTTTGCCGAAAAGATATGCGTCTGCACCGAAAAGATGAAGGCTATGCTCAAAGATCTGCCGAATTTCAGAAAATCCGAGAATCTCCATAGCCTCATCATCGATGTTAACACCGCCGAGGAAGAATGCGACGAGCTGTATTTTCAGTCCGCTTATAACTGCCGCGAAAACCGGGACGGGAAGAACCCGCTGGACGTTATTGCGTGGCGTGAGATCTACTCTAAGCTTGAAGAATGCGCCGACGCCTGCGAGGACGTTGCAGACACTGTTGAAGCCGTAGTCATGAAAAACACCTGACGAAAGAAGCAGAAAAAGCTTGCTCGAATATAAAAAACGCTCCCGATCTGTCGTTTGATAAATCGGGAGTATATTTTTTACTTTTTAAAACCCGTGTTGTTCGGGTCAGGGGGTATCAATATGCTTCAGGCAGTTACAAACGCAATCGTTCTTTTTTTAGTTTTTTCCATTGCAAAACCTCCCCACTCGGTTTCTGCAGAGCAAATTTTAAGATTTCACGATGTTTTGTTTACTTCAAGGCTTTACTCGCTTCAAATTAAAAAACCAGCTGAAATCTCCTTCGTTTGGACAATGCATTATTTGCTGAATGACAAGGTTTTTGACGTGTCAACCGGCATAAAGCGGCGGACTTCCGATATCTGAGGTGAGCTTTTGATTGAGCTGTCCTATTTAAATGCGTTTAGTGCTAATATCAAAGTCAATTTTATATTTTAACATCCGGCTCAAATCGTGAAAAAACAACAAATATTTTTGACACTTGATTGTATCTGTAATGGGCAAAAAGTCAAGATAATTTCTGTAAAAACAGTCGGGTTTATGTAAAAAAACAGCCGGATACGCTTCAATTTAAGCTGCCCCGGTTTGCATATATATCTCGCAAACCGGGGCAGCATTAAGTTACACTGTTATTTCTCTTGTGGGTATTACAGCTTGGCGCATTCGGGGGCGTTGGCTTGCGCGCGGACCGGGTCGTACCAGATCAGGTTGTTGCCGCTCTCCTTGTCGAAAAGCTGGATGAGCTTGGGCTGGGTCGTGAACTGGACTGTTGCGCCCATGGAAACGTCCGTTTCAAGGTCGACGGTGGGGATCACCATGACAACTTCGTCGTCGTTGCTGCGGGCGTGGAGGTTGACCTCGGAGCCGAGCATTTCGTTGACTTCGATCTTGGCTGTCAATTCGCCCTTGCCGACGGAGATGTGCTGCGGGCGGATGCCGACGACGATGTCGCAGGGCTTGGCGCCCTTCTGCTGCAGGG
>JAFTCG010000029.1 GCA_017454815.1 Clostridia bacterium | reverse complement strand
AGAGTTACGGCGTCGGTCACTGTTTTTCCGTCGTCGTCAGCTGTGGTGTTTTTCTCGCAAGAGCAAAACGCCGAGATCATTATCAGCGCGGCGAACAAAATCGAAATTGTTTTTTTCATAATAATACCACTCCTTTTTTATCTGCGGTATTATTATTGCCGGGCGATATGAAAATTATTCTCAATTTGACAATATCGGGAAATAATTATATAATTCTCGTGAAAGGGGGCAAGACGAATGAAAAAGGTGGTTTTTCCCATCGCGCTGTTTCTGGCGGCGGTCTTAGTGTTGTCCTCATGCTCAAAAAGCCAAAAGCAGACGCTGAAGATCGCCCTTGAAGAAAACGCCGCGCCGTATTGCTATTATAATGAAAAAGGCGAGCTCGAAGGTTTTTACGTCAGGGCGCTAAGGCAGATCGCGAGAGATTCCGGCTTCGGGGAAGTCAGCTTCGTCCCGTGCAGATTTGAAGAGCTTCAGGAAAAACTCGAAAGCGGCGAGATCGACTGCTACGCCGCAAAAGGCAGCGAGGATCGGGAGAAAACCGTAAAAAGCGAAAGCTTCTTCCACTCCGGCTGTGCTTTCCTCGTGGACTCAGACAGCGAATATTTTGGCAAAACCACGTCGAAGGAAATTATTGAAGCCAAGACCTGCTGTTTGAAAAACGGTGTGCAAGCAGACTGCTTGGGCCCCGAAAACGTCACGGCGCTCGATTCTTTTTCGGATGTCGAAACAGCCCTGAACGAAGGAGAATACGACGTTTTTGCGGGGGATTACTTCCTTGCGAGAGCCATGCGCCCGATACTGACCCAGCCGTTCGCCTTCAAACAATACCACGATTCTCAGCTGTCGGGAGAGCACAGCTGCCACAGGATCTTTTTCGCAGAAGGCAGCGCGCAGCTGTGCGAAAAGCTTGAAAAAGGCATCGAAAAATTCTCCATTGACGACGCGACAAAAATCATGGAAAAGCAAATAAAAATATTTTGTGAAATAAATATTGAAAAAAGTGTTGAAAAATAGAAAGAGATGTGTTATCATATATACCGTTGCTGCTATGGCTCAGTCGGTAGAGCGCATCCTTGGTAAGGATGAGGTCACCGGTTCAATTCCGGTTAGCAGCTCCATATCGTGAGCCTCTCGTTTTCGGGAGGCTCTTTTTTGAAACCGTCGGAAGGGTCAAAATAATGAGAGTTTTTTTCTACACTCTCGGCTGCAAGGTCAACCAATACGAGTCGCAGTCGATGTCGGAAAACTTAATAAACGAAGGCTTTGAGCTCACGCACGATTTTTCTTCGGCGGACGTGATCGTCGTCAACTCCTGCACCGTCACCTCCGAGAGCGACAGAAAAACAAGGCAGGCGGTCAGGCGTTTTAAGAGGCTCAACCCCTCCGCTTGCGTTGTGCTGACAGGATGCATGACCCAGGCTCAGCCGTCGTCCGGCGAAGGATTGGTCGAAGCAGACGTTGTCCTGGGCAACAACTCCAACGAGCTGCTGAGCGAAAAGATAAAAGAGTTCTTCTCTCAAAAAAACAAGCTCTCCTACATCCTGCCCCACATCAGCGGCGAAAAATTCAAGGGCGACGCCATCACCCGCTTCGACGAGCGCGACCGCGCTTTTCTGAAGATCGAGGACGGGTGCGACAGGTTTTGCTCCTACTGCATCATCCCCTACGCAAGGGGCAGAGTCCGCTCAAAAAGCCTTGAAGAAATCCGCGACGAGATCGGCTCGCTCGCCCGCAACGGCTACAGGGAGATCGTGCTTGTCGGAATAAACCTCTCATCCTACGGAAAAGACACGGGCTTTGACCTCGCGGACGCGGTAAAGATCGCAAACGACGATCCTCTCATCAAAAGAGTACGTCTGGGATCCATCGAGCCGGACAGCATGACGGACGAGCTCATCGACAGGTTCAAAGGCTTTGAAAAGTTCTGCCCGCAGTTTCACCTGTCGCTTCAGAGCGGATGCGACAGGACGCTCAGGCTGATGAACAGGCATTACACCGCCGCGGAATATGAAAAGCTTTGCCTTAAACTGCGAAACACCTTCGAGGACGCAACGATCACGACGGACGTGATGGTCGGTTTCCCGCAGGAGAGCGAGGAAGATTTTGAAGAATCGCTTGAATTTTGCAAAAGGATCGCCTTTGAAAAAGTCCACGTTTTCCCCTACTCCGTCCGAAAAGGCACGAGGGCGGAGAAAATGGCGCAGGTCGAAAAAAGCGTCAAGGATCGGCGCGCCGCGAAGCTGAGCGAATGCATGGAAAAAATCAGATTGGAGTTTTTTGCAAAACAGGTCGGCAAAACGCTCGAGGTGCTCGTCGAATCCTCGCTCGTCGGCTCCAAACACGTCGGTTATACAAAAAACTACACCCCGGTCATTTTTGAATGCGACGATTCGGCGGTCGGATCAATCGTGGAAGTCCTGGTCGAAAGCTTTGAAAAAGAATACTGCTGCGGAAAACTCGTCTGAGCCCGCAGCAGTTTTTTGTTGTGTTTTATCTTTTCGTTGTGCGCTTGATCGTCGCCCCGATCAAAGCTCAAGTTGGAGCTGTTCGCCGTTATCTTCCGCGCTCAGCTGCATTCCCTTCGCAGGGATGTTCTTCGTCTTATAGCGGTAAGGCTTTGCGAATTCGCCCTGCTCGTATTCCCGGGCGAAGTCAAGCCTTTGCCCCTTGCGCAACGACATGACGCTGACGCCCTGGGTGTCCTTCATGGATTTCGGGGAGATCATGCCGGTGTTGACGAGCAGATACCTCGAATCGGTGGAGACGAGGACTATATCTTTGTCCTGCGTGATATGCATGAAGCCAACGATCGGGGACTTGTCGCAGTAGGCTTTGATGAGCTTCTTGCGGTTGGTCTTCGTCTCGTAGGATTTCATGTCGACCTTGGCGACCTTGCCGTTCTCGAAGAAGAAGAGCATATAGCCGGAATAGTCCTTTGTCAAAGCCATGTAGATCGCCGTTTCGCCCTCCTCCATGGAGAGCTTCGAGCCGACGTAATCGCCCAGAACGCTCGCCTTTGTTTCGTCAAAGTCGTTCGCGTTCGACTTGTAGACCTGGTTTTTGTTCGTGAAGAAAAGAAGGTCGGTGTTGTTCGTCGTCTCACTCTCAAAGATGATCTCGTCACCCTCTTTGAGCTTATGCTCGCCGGACTTCATCCATGAATTGGGCATGATCTTTTTGAAATAGCCCTCTTTTGTGAAGAAAACGAATACGGGATAATCGGGGATCTCCTCCTTCTCGTCCTCCTCCTCTCCGATGTCGGAGGCATAGACGATCTCGGTTTTGCGCTCTTTTGAATATTTTTCGATGACTTCGTTGAGCTCGCCGACGATGAGCTTTTTGATCTTGCCCTTGCTGGAGAGGGTATCCTCCATTTTCGCAATATCCTCTTCGAGCTGGTCGATGTCTTTCGTCCGCTTGAGGATATATTCCTTGTTCAGGTGGCGGAGTTTGATCTCCGCAACGTATTCCGCCTGGATCTTGTCGATGCCGAAGCCTATCATCAGGTTCGGGACGACTTCGGCTTCCTCTTCGGTGTTGCGGATGATGCGGATAGCTTTGTCAATGTCGAGCAGGATCTTCTGCAAGCCTTTGAGCAGGTGGAGCTTCTGGCGGGATTTTTCAAGGTCGAAGAATATCCTGCGCTTTACGCATTCCATCCTGAAGGCTATCCATTCGCTCAGTATCTCGCGCACGCCCATGACCTTCGGGGAGCCTGCGACGAGGATGTTGAAGTTGCAGGAGAACGTGTCCTCAAGGCTTGTCGCCTTAAAGAGCTTTTTCATCAGCGCGTCCGGGTCGGTGCCGGTTTTGACGTCGATGGTGATCTTCAGGCCGTTCTTGTCGGTTTCGTCGCGGATGTCCTTGATCTCCTTGAAGGAGCCGGCTTTGATGCGCTCGATTATCTTGTCGATGATGACTTCCGCGGTGGTGGAAGCGGGGATCTCGGTGATGTCGATGCATTTGTTCGCCTTGTCGTAGGCGTATTTTGCCCGAAGCTTCAAGCCGCCCCTGCCGGTGTTGTAGACGTTTTCAAGAGCTTCACGCTCATAGACGAACTGTCCGCCGCCGATGAAATCGGGGCCGTGAAGTGTTTCAAAAATATCGAAATCCGGGTTTTTTATCAGCCCGATAGTTGTCTCGCAGATCTCGCGGAGATTGAACGAGCAGATCGAGCTCGCCATGCCGACGGCGATGCCGGTGTTGGCGTTGACGAGCACTGACGGAAACGACACGGGGAGGAGCGTCGGCTCTTTCATGGTGCTGTCGTAGTTGTCGACGAAATCGACCGTATCTTTATCTATATCCCTGAAAAGCTCGGCGCAGATGCTTTCGAGCTTCGCTTCGGTATACCTCGAAGCCGCCCACATCATGTCCCTGGAATAGGCTTTACCGAAGTTGCCTTTTGAGTCGACGTAAGGGTGCAAAAGCGCTTCATAGCCCCTTGCGAGCCTTACCATAGTGTCATAAATAGCCGCGTCGCCATGAGGGTTCAGGCGCATCGTCCGGCCGACGATGTTGGCTGATTTTGTCCTGCCGGAGTTAAGAAGCCCCATCTTGTACATGGTGTAGAGCAGTTTTCTGTGAGAGGGCTTGAAGCCGTCTATCTCGGGGATGGCACGCGAAACGATAACGCTCATGGCGTAAGGCATATAGTTCGTCTCCAGAGTCTCGGTTATGGGCTGGACCACGACTTCGCCTGCGCCGGCGATATGGGCGTTCGGGTTTATTTCTTCGTTGACTTCCGTCTTTTTTCTTTTAGCCATTTTTTCACCTCTCCTCAGCTAAGATCGGTCATGTCGATATACATGTAGCCGTCCTGCGCGATGTGGTCTTTTCTTCCCTGGAGATTGTCGCCCAGCAGAAGCTCAAACTTTTCGCTCATCAGCTCGGCGTCCTCGCTTCTGACGCTGATGAGCCTTCTGGTTTTGGGATTCATCGTCGTCAGCGACATCATATCGGCGTCGTTTTCACCGAGACCTTTGGAGCGCTGAATGGTATATTTTTTGCCTTCAAGCTGTAAAAGGATGTCGGATTTTTCCTTCTCGGTATAGGCAAACCACGTTTCATCTTTACAGTTTATTTCATAAAGCGGCGATTCGGCGATATACACCTTGCCCGCTTCGAGAATGCCCGGAACAAGGCGGTAGATCATGGTCAGCACGAGCGTCCTGATCTGATAGCCGTCAACGTCGGCGTCGGTACAGATGATGACCTTGTCCCACAGGAGGTTGTCGATGTTGAAGGAGGACAGGTCTTTGTGGGCTTTGGAGTTGACCTGTATTCCGCAGCCGAGGACTTTGATGAGATCCATGATGATCTCGCTTTTGAAGATCTTGCTGTAGTCGGATTTCAGGCAGTTGAGGATCTTGCCCCTGATAGGTATTATCGCCTGGAATTCGGAATCCCTCGCCTGCTTGCAGGAGCCGAGAGCGGAATCGCCCTCAACGATGAAAAGCTCGCGTTTTTCGATGTCGCGGCTTCGGCAATCGACAAATTTCTGGACTCTCGTGCGAAAATCGTTGCCGGTTTTGAGCGTCTTTTTGAGGTTGACTCTGGTCGTTTCAGCTTTGACGCGCGAACGCATGTTGACGAGCACCTGGTTTGCGATCTTCTCGGCGTCCATCTTGTTTTCGACGAAATAAATCTCAAGCTGATGCTTGAAAAACTCGGTCATCGCCTCCTGAATGAACTTGTTGGTGATGGCTTTCTTCGTCTGGTTTTCATATGAAGTCTGGGTTGAAAAGGACGACACGACGAGCGCAAGGCAATCCTCGACGTCCTGGAAAGTTATCTTCGGGTCGGATTTGACGTATTTGTTGTTCTGCTTCAGATAGGCGTCGATCTGGTAGACAAAGGCGTTCCTGACCGCCTTTTCGGGTGCGCCGCCGTGCTCGAGGTAGCTGGAGTTGTGGTAGTATTCCTTGAGCTGAGTGCTGTTTGAAAAGCAGAGCGAAGCGTTGATCTTCAGACGGTAGTCCTTCTGGTCTTCCCTGTCCCTGCCGACTCTCTCGGCGCTCCAGGTCTGAACGGACGTGAAAGCGCCGTCGCCGACAGTTTCTTTGAGATAGTCCTCGATGCCGTTTTCGTACATATATTCAAAGGTTTCAAATCCCCTTGAAGTTTCGTTCCTGAGAATAAATTTTATGTTTTCATTGACGACCGACTGACGTTTTAAAACGTCCTGAAAATACGACAGAGGGATGTCGATGTCGGTAAAAACGTCAAGGTCGGGGCGCCATCTGATGCGCGAGCCGGTATCCTTCTTGGGGTAAGGCTCTTTTATCATGTCGCCCTTGATCTCGCCTTTTTCAAAGTGGAGAAGGTACCTGTTCGAGCCGTAGTGTATCTCCGCATCCATATATTCCGAGGAATACTGCGTTGCGCAAAGTCCCAGGCCGTTCATGCCCAGAGAATATTCATAGCTTCCGCCGTCGTTGGTGTTGTATTTTCCGCCGGCATACAGCTCGCAGAAAACGAGCTCCCAGTTGTATTTCTTCTCCCTGTCGTTGTAGTCGACGGGGATGCCTCTGCCGAAGTCCTGGATCTCAACGGAGCCGTCTTTAAAACGGGTGACGATGATTTTATTGCCAAAGCCCTCTCTCGCCTCGTCGATGGAGTTCGAGAGGATCTCAAAAACAGAATGCTGACAGCCTTCGATGCCGTCCGAGCCGAAAATGACGGCAGGGCGCTTCCTCACACGGTCGGCACCCTTGAGCTGCGAAATATCGTTTTCCTTATACGTTGCTTTCTTGGGCATTCGTATTTCTCCTTTGTTTTTTCATTCCAAAGAATTATACACTATATATTGTATTTTGTCAAACGGTTTCGTTTGATATGTAGTCGTTTATGCCGGCAACTATCGCCAGAGCGATCTGTTTTTGGTAGCCGTCGTCCTTCAGCTTCGCCAATTCTTCATCGTTGGAGACGAAACCGCATTCGACCATCACCGCCGTCGACTGCGCATGATATAGTAAATAGACGCTGCTGCCGCATTTTTTCACCCCACGGCGGTTTTCGGCGCAAAGGGATGACAAAACGCTGTTTTGGATGCATTCGGCAAGCAACATGCTGGAAGGATCGTTCGGGCTGTAGAAAACCTGCGTCCCGCTTTGCGAAGGATCGGAGAATTTGTTCTGGTGGATGCTGACAAAAAGCGCGTCGGGATTGTCCTGAATGATTTTGAATCTGTTTTTTATGTCGCTGACTTTCCTTTGGCGAATTGTCGAAAGTCCTTCGCTGCAAACGGCGTCATCCGTTTCCCTCGTCATGATGACGTCATATCCGAACATTTTCAGGAGTGCTTCGACTTTTTTGGCAATCTGCAGATTGATGACTTTCTCGGCTGTGCCGTCGTTTGCGACCGCGCCGCCGTCCTCGCCGCCGTGGCCTGCGTCGACGATCACCGTCGGGAGATTTTCGGCGGGCGTTTTGCCGCCGATACTGCTGACGCATATTCCGCTCAACAGCACACAGGCAAGAAATATCGCCGTTATCGTCAAAAGCGTATTCTTCTTCAATACCATTTTCTCACCCCGATAATTTTATGCCTTATCGCGGGGCAATATGCAAAAGCAGAGCGTCCTAAGAACATTGGAATAATAAAAAATCTCCCCCTAAAGGGGGAGCAACCAAGAAATAACCCGACATAGCTGCGGGGCTTCCCTGTCACTACTCGCTTGCGGGCGGATAATATCCGCCCCTACAATGGCAAGCGATAAACGCAACAAATATCAAAAAAAACTACCTGTTTCTATAGCTTAATAAAAACTTTTGATCAAACTAAAAAACCGCACAGACCCTGTAGGGGCGGCAACCTGCCGCCCGCGGAGTCAGAACAAACTGACGGTAGCGACCGCAAAAGCTGCAAGTCAGATACGGTTACCCCGGCATAGCTGCGGGGCTTCCCTGTCACTACTCGCTTGCGTAACCCACGGGCACGTCTCAGGTGCGGACTTGCCGTTGCCGGACGGCATTGCATTTTTCGACGACGATGAACATCATCACGCACAGCAGCGCATACGGGATCGGGCAGAATTCGCCCGGGTTGACCATCGACATCATCTCAAGCCCTGCAAAGGAGAGGAAAGCGGTGATGTTGAACCTGCTCCTGTAGTCCGCGAGCAAAACCTTGAAGCGGAAAATATACTGCGTCCCGTAGCCCAGAATTCCGACCACGCCGAAGCTTCCGATGATCTGGAACGGCAGAGAATGATACCAGCACAGCGCAAACTGAGTCGACGGGTGGATATCCCTGTTGCCCATATAGCCGAGACCTCTGCCGAAAATCGGGTTGGAAAGGAAATCCTTGATCGCGCGCATATAGAGGTTGAGCCTTACGTCAAACTCGCCCGATTCAAACGTCAAACGGTTTGTAACGTCGGAGAAGAAGTTGAGAATCTTGCCAAGGAAAAGCGTCAGCAGCCCTATCATCACGGTAAACAGCAGGATGTTCGATCTCCTGTTCTTTTTGTCATAGACGAGCACGGAGATGACGCACATCGCAAATTCGACGGTGCCGAACGCAAAAGCTCCCCTCGACCCCGTCAGGAGAAGGCAAAGATACATCATCACGCCGACATAGAGGTAAATGTGCCTGTTCTTCGACGACTTGTAAAACGGAAACGGCAGCGCGATCATCAAAAACGTGGCGATGTTGTTCCTCCACTGGAAGGCAAGCACGCCGTCGCCCTGCAAAACCTCGCCGATGTTTATCAGGTAGTGGTGCAGCACCATGTAACACGCATAAACGCCCATCATCACCATGATGTTGGCGAATTTTATGTTGAGCTGATAGCCCTTTCCCCTGCCGATATGAGCGCTCATAAGGACGTAAGCGCCAAGCATCCCGAAGCCAAGCCCGAGGGTGTAGAACATTGCCGTCGGCGAAAAATACTGCTCTGCGGTGATCTTTCCGAGACCGCCGAGAGTCACAGCAATCGCAACGGCAAGCTGTCCGATAAAGGTGGGCCCCAGCTCGACCTTGAAGCGGTAATAGACAAAATGAAACACCATGCACCCGACAACAACCACGCCCAAAGGCCAGTGGCGGATGAAGATGCTGAAGGAATTATAGCATTTTATGGAAAACATCGACACCAACAGCGCCGGATACAGCAACGTCATAACGTCGTCACAAACGATAAGGATGAACGAAATTATCGCGCCGAAAATGTAAAAGCCGACAAGCTGCGCCGAATAGTTCGGGAAATATTCTCCCAGCGCGTTGACCGCCGCGGCGATGAAAAACAGAATAAAAATGAATCGGTTCGAGATCAGCAGACTCCTGATCTTTTCAAGCTTTTCCGACTTGCTTTTGAGCATATTCGTTCACCTCCGTTTTCCATATTTTTTCATACGGCTAAATTATAGCAAGAACAATTTGCAAAGTCAATAAAAGCAATGGGTTTTTAATCGAATCTTAACAATTATTTCCTTAAAAAAAATAAGCCTATGCAAGCACAGGCTTATTATCGTTAAATTGATTATTCTTCAGCGGGAGCTTCTTCAGCGGGAGCTTCGACAGCTTCTTCTGCGGGAGCTTCGACAGCTTCTTCTGCGGGAGCTTCGGGAGCTTCTTCTGCGGGAGCTTCGACAGCTTCTTCAGCGGGAGCTTCGACAGCTTCTTCAGCGGGAGCTTCGGGAGCTTCTTCTGCGGGAGCTTCGGGAGCTTCTTCGGCTGCTTCTTCGGCTTCTTCTTCGGGCTCATCCTTCTCGATAAGAGCGCGGATGGAAAGGCTTACGCGTTTCTTGTCAAAGTCGATGGCAGTGATCTTAGCAGTAACTTTTTCGCCGATGCTGAGAACGTCCTGGGGTTTGCTGATATGCTTATCGGCAATCTGAGAAATGTGGATAAGACCGTCGATACCGGGGATGATCTGGGCAAACGCACCGAAAGCGGTAACGCCTACGATAGTGGCTTCAACAACGGAGCCTTCGGGATAATCCCTCTTAAGAATCTCCCAGGGGTTGTCCTCTGCGCGCTTAAAGCCGAGTGAAATGCGCTTCGTTTCGGGGTTGAGGCCCTTGACGAAAACTTTGATCGTGTCTCCTACGCTGACAACGTCCTGCGGATGTTTGATCCTTGTCCAGGAAAGCTCGGAGATATGTACCATACCTTCAACGCCCTTGCTGATTTCAACGAAAGCGCCGTAAGAGGTAAGGTTTTTGACTGTGCCGGTGTATTCCTGTCCTTCGGCGAGCTGTGACCAGAACTGATCGACGAGCTGTTTTCTCTCTTCTCTGAGGGCGGAACGGATCGAGCCTACGACCCTCTTTTTCTTCTCATCGACTTCGATGATCTTGAATTTGACTTCTGATCTGAGGAGAGCGTCGAGCTCTTCACCCTTCGGTACGCCCGTGAGAGAAGCAGGGACAAAAACTCTTACGCCGCCGCAGGAAACGAGTACGCCTCCTCTTACAACGTCTGTGGCCGTGCCTGTATAAACGGCATTTTCGTCTTCGGCATATTTTTCGCAGAATTCTTTCCAGACCTTTGTGGCGTCAGCTCTTTTCTTAGAGAGCATCATTGTGCCTTCGGCGTCGTTTGTCTTCATGATGATGAGTTCGATCTCGTCGCCGACTTCGAGCTCCTTGTTCGGGTCAGCCGTGGGATCGTTGCTGTATTCGTCAAGCGGAACAAAGCCTGCCTGTTTTCTTCCGATATCGACCTGGATCTCGGTGGGAGTGATACCCATAACAACGCCCTTAACTCGCTGATTGGAATTCATGTTGGAAAGTGAAACTTCAAGAGCTTCGCTGAAGTCCATATCATCGGTTATTTCTCTGACGGCCTCGACATTTTTCACCTCCTGTTCAGCAACTTCTCCTGTTGCCTGAGTTTCGATCGGTTGTTCAAATTTTTCGGACATAATCGTTGACCTCCTTAATTGTTGAGGCAGGAGTCGAGGCTCCTGCTGTAATGCCTATCTTCCGGTAGGGGGAAAAGTCGATACCATCCAGCTCGAGCGCGCTCTCGACGAGAAACGTCGGGGCATTGTGCTCGCACACTTTTTTGAGCTTGGCGGTGTTGGAGCTTTGCCTTCCGCCGATGATGAGCATTGCGTCGCAAGAAAGAGAAAGAGTAACCGCTTCACTTTGCCTTTCTTCAGTCGCAAAACATATTGTATCAAATATTTT
>JAFTCG010000028.1 GCA_017454815.1 Clostridia bacterium | reverse complement strand
TGATGAGCTGAAGCTCTCTTACAGAACTTCGGTTTATAAGGATTCCGACAAGATCATTTGCCGCGCTTATATGAAGCTGAAAAAAGGCGATCCTGACGAGATCAGGGCAAAGATGGACGATTTCATGAATCGAAGGAAAGACAAACAGCCTTTGGATTATCCGAGCGCAGGCAGTACCTTCAAACGTCCCGAGGGTTATTTTGCAGGAAAACTGATCGAGGATTGCGGGCTTAAAGGCGCTTTTGTCGGCGACGCCCAGGTGAGCGAAAAACACTGCGGATTTATCATCAACAAAGGAAACGCAACTTCGACCGATATTATAAAACTCATTGCGTTAGTGCAGGATTTTGTACTTGCAAAAACGGGCGTATTTTTGGAAACGGAAGTTAAAATAGTTTAAGGGGATCAAAGTGGATATCATTATTGTCACCGGCATGTCAGGCTCCGGCAAATCAAGTGTTTTAAAAGCGATGGAAGATATGGGCTATTTTTGCGCAGATAATATCCCGCCGAGCCTTATCTTGCCTTTTATTGAACTGATTCATAATTCTGAACTAAACCCCGACAAGATCGGCATAGTCGTTGACGGAAGGCTGAAAGGTGAGCTTGATAAAGTTGACGAAAGCCTAAAACTGCTCAAAGACAACGGCATCAACTACAAGATCCTTTTCGTCGACGCAGAGAACGAAGTTTTACTTCGCAGGTATAAGGAGACAAGACGGCTACATCCTTTTTCAAATGAAAACAATTTTTCACTGAAAGATGCCATCAATACCGAAAGACTTTTGCTCAACGACATGAAAGCCAGAGCAGACCTCGTTGTTGATTCGACTAATATGTCTTCCATCCAGTTGATTTCCAAGATCAAAGAGCTGTTTTCTCAAACTATCGGCGATATTATCTCCGTGACTTCTCTTTCGTTCGGCTATAAATACGGCATCCCAAGAGACTGTGACCTTGTTTTTGACGTGCGCTGTCTTCCGAATCCTTTCTATATACCCGATTTAAAGCACAAGACCGGGCTGGACAAGCAAGTACGTGATTACGTCATGAAGCACGATGATTCGCGTGTTTTGCTTGAAAAGATCTCAGATCTTGTCGATTTTCTTCTTCCTCTGTATATCAAGGAGAACAAGTCGAGCCTCGTGATCGGCTTCGGCTGTACGGGCGGAAAACATCGCTCCGTAACTTTTGCGGAAAAATGCGGCCGTCATCTTCAGGAAAAAGGCTACAAGGTGATTTTCGATCACCGCGACGTTAACAGATAAAAGGTAATTTGCCATGTCATTTTCAAAGAACGTTAAAAAAGAATTATCTCTAATAAAACCGGAAAAACAATGCTGTTTATGTGCACAAACTTATGGGCTTCTGCTTTTCGGCAGAAGTTTTTCTTCTACTGCCGTCAAGGTGCTGACGCAGAGCAAAGAGGCGGCGGAGACTTATATCCAATCTTCCATGGATTTCACAGGCATCGAGCCGACTTTGATAATCACAAAATCAGGTAAATTTTCCGTAAAATTTGATTCGCCCGACGACAGGATACTTGTTCTCAACTCCTTCGGTCACTCCGAAAAAGACGTAATATTGCGCATCAACCGCGCAAATCTTGAGGATGAGTGCTGTTACGGGGCTTTTATAAGAGGAGCTTTCCTGTCCTGCGGCACGATCACCGATCCAAACAAGAACTACCATCTTGAATTTGTGGTTGCGCACAAACAGCTTTGCGGGGATCTGTTGTCGGTGATGCATGACGTGGGGCTTGAGCCGAAGAACCTTCAGCGCGGCAACAACCACATCCTCTATTTCAGAAACAGCGAGGAGATCGAAGACGTTCTGACCATCATGGGTGCGACAGAATCTTCCCTTGAACTTATGGGAACTAAAATGGTCAAAAACGTCCGCAACAAGATCAACCGTCAGATAAATTTTGAAACCGCTAACATCGCCAGAACGATAAACGCTTCCATGGCGCAGATCAACGCCATAAAGAAGATCATTGATAAAAAACAGTTTGATTCCTTGCCAGACGAATTGAAAGAAATCGCCGAGATCAGGATCAACAATCCCGATATGAGCCTTAAAGATATTCAAAACGAGATCGGTGAAGTCATCTCCCGTTCAGGCGTAAACCATAGGCTCAACAGACTTGTGGAAATTGCTTCAAAGCTAAAATAGGGGAATACTATGTCCGGTTTTGCTCACCTTCATCTTCATACGCAGTACAGTCTCCTTGACGGCGCCTGTCGGATCAACGACGTTATCGACAGAGCCATCGAGCTGGGACAGACTGCCATTGCCGTCACGGATCACGGTGTCATGTACGGGGCGATCGATTTTTACAAATACGCAAAATCAAAAAACATTAAGCCGATAATCGGTTGCGAAGTTTACGTCGCGCCGAGAAAACTTACACAAAAGGAACATATTTACGATTCAAAAAGATACCATCTTGTTTTGCTTTGTGAAAATAACACAGGTTATCAGAACCTTCTGAAAATCGTTTCCGAAAGCTTTGTCAAGGGCTTTTACGTTAAGCCAAGAGTTGACAAAGAGCTACTTAAAAAGTATCACGAAGGTATAATTGCTCTCTCTGCATGCCTTGCTGGAGAAATACCGCAGAGCCTTCTCAACGGCAACTACGACGAGGCAAAACAAAAAGTATATGAATACTGCGACATCTTCGGGAAAGACAATTTCTTCCTCGAAGTCCAGAACCACAGCTATGAGGAAGAGGCCAGGATCAGACCTTATCTTGTCAGGCTTTCCGAAGAAACAGGAGTAAAACTCTGTGCGACAAACGACACCCATTATGTCAGCAAGGACGACCATAAAACTCAGAAAGTCCTGCTTTGTATCCAGACCAACAAGACGATCGACGAGGACACCGGGCTCGATTTTGAGACAGAGGAGTTTTATCTCAAAAGTGAAGACGAAATGCGCCCGCTGTTCGTTGACTGTCCCGACGCCGTCGACAACACCGCCCTGATAGCCGACAGATGCAACGTCGAGATCGAATTCGGCAACACGAAGCTGCCTAACTTTGACGTTCCCGATGGATACAATCATTATGAATGGTTTGAAAAGCTCTGCCGCGAGGGTTTTGAAAAACGCTATGGCAAGGACGCTCCGAAGGAATACGTTGAAAGGCTTGATTATGAGCTTGAAACGATAAATAAGATGGGTTATACGGACTATTATCTCATAGTCCATGACTTTGTTAATTACGCCAAAACCCACGATATTCCCGTGGGACCGGGCAGGGGATCGGGAGCCGGATCGATCGCAGCATATTCGATCGGCATAACGGGAATCGACCCGATGAAATACAGCCTCCTTTTTGAAAGATTCCTCAATCCCGAAAGGGTCAGCATGCCGGATTTTGACATCGACTTTTGCTATGTTAAAAGGGAAGAAGTCATCAAATACGTCAACAGGAAATACGGCTCCGATCATGTTTCGCAGATCGTAACTTTCGGCACAATGGCTGCGCGTGCAGCCGTTCGCGACGTCGGACGAGCCCTCGGAATGCCCTACGGCAGCGTTGACAAGATCGCAAAGCTGATCCCGAGGGAACTGAATATCACCATCGACAAAGCTTTGAAGTCTTCGCCTGAGCTCGTTGAAGAATACAATTCCTCCGCTCAGGTCAAGGAGCTTATCGATACCGCGAAGAAGGTCGAGGGTATGCCTCGTCATGCTTCAACTCATGCCGCCGGTATTGTCATCACAAAAGATCCCGTTGACACCTATGTTCCGCTTGCGCTCAATGAAGAAGCCGTTGTAACGCAGTTTACCATGACGACTCTCGAGGAACTCGGACTTCTTAAAATGGATTTCCTCGGCTTAAGAACTCTTACCGTCATCGACAACTGCATAAAACTGATAAACAAGGATTCAGTTGTTTTGAAGCAGGAGGATATCCCTCTTGATGACAGGGAAACATTTGAAATGTTTTCATGCGGCCAGACCGACGGCGTTTTTCAGTTTGAATCTGCCGGTATGAGAAACGTTTTGTCTCAACTGAAGCCTGAGAGCATTGAAGACATCATCGCCGTTATCTCTCTTTACCGACCGGGTCCGATGGATTCGATTCCGACTTATATCAAAAACAGGCACAACCCCGAACTTGTTACCTACAAAACACCTCTTTTGAAAGACATCCTTGACGTCACTTACGGCTGTATAGTCTATCAGGAGCAGGTCATGCAGATTTTCCGCAAGCTTGCCGGTTATTCGTACGGTCGTGCCGACATCGTAAGGCGTGCAATGAGCAAAAAAAAGCACTCCGTCATGCAGGCGGAGAGAGAATACTTTATCAACGGACTTGTCAACGAGGACGGAACTGTTGAATGCGAAGGCGCCGTCAAGAGGGGCGTTGACGAAAAAACCGCCAACGAGATATTTGATCAGATGTCAACTTTTTCCCAGTACGCTTTCAACAAATCCCACGCCGCGGCTTATGCATACGTTTCATATCTGACAGCTTACTTAAAATGTCACTATCCTCGCAATTATTTCGCCGCGCTTATCAGCAGCGTGCTCGACAACACTTCCAAAGTCTCTGAATACATCGAAGAATGCAAAAAGCTCGGCATCAGGATCCTTCCTCCTGACGTCAACAGCAGTTTTGAGGATTTCACAGTCTCAGGCGACAACATTCTTTTCGGAATGCTCGCGATCAAAAATATAGGACGCAATTTCATCAAAACCATCATATCAGAGAGAGAAACGAGAGGGAAGTTTACTTCTTTTTCATCCTTCTGCTCCAGGATCTACGGCAAGGAAGTCAACAAACGTGCGATCGAAGCACTGATCTACAGCGGCGCACTCGATAACCTTGACATGACGAGAAAGCAGATGATCAACGTCATGCCCGGCATATTCAGCGATCTTGACAACACCAAAAGATTCAATATCGAAGGTCAGATCGGTCTTTTCGGCGAGGAAGATAACGTTTTGATGAATGATTACAAGAGCGAGGTATTTGATGAATTCACCTACAACGAAAAACTTCGTTACGAAAAAGAATTCACCGGCATCTATATCTCCGGTCACCCCATGAGCGAGATCGAAAAGGACATTACATTCTGCCGGCTTGACAGGTTAAAGGACATCATTGCCCTTTCAGGAGACGAAAACAACAACTCAAAATACAGAGATTCCGTCCGGGTCAGGACTGCCGGGATCGTATCTTCCGTCAAAAGAAAGACGACAAAGAGCAACGAAACAATGGCTTTCGTCGAGATCGAGGATGTCGGCGGAGCGATTGAGATACTTGTTTTCCCAAAAGTTTTCCTCGACAATTCCAAAAGGCTGGTCGAGGGCGATATTCTCGTTTTTGAGGGCAGGCTGTCCGCCAAGGAAGACGAGGACGTGAAAATCGTCTGCGAAAAAGTATATTCTATCGATGAATATAAGAAAAACTTGTCGTCCCCAAGAAAGTCCGAAGCAGAGAACAAGCCGAAAATAAACTCAAACCTCGGACTGTATATCAGGATCAACAGCTCTGACAACGAAGAGCTTCTCGAAAAATGCAAAAACGTTCTTGCGGTTTTCTCCGAGGGCAATACCGACGTATTTTTCTATTTTGAAAACGAGAAAAAAGTCGTTCGCTACAAAAATGCAAAAGTATCCGTCAACGAGCCAATGATCAGAGAATTAAAAAGGATCGCCGGCGAAGAAAACGTTAAAATTAAACAATAAAAATTAATTATAACTATTGAATTTTGAAATCAATAATAGTATAATACTCTGGTATTATGCCTATGGAGGAATATCAATGAAAACTATTGCAGTATTAACAAGCGGCGGCGACGCGCCCGGAATGAACGCCTGCATCAGGGCAGTTGTCAGGACTGCAGGCGCGAGAGGAATGAAAGTATACGGCGTTAACCGTGGATATAACGGTCTTATGGAGGACGACATCTATGAGATGAATCTCAGGACTGTTTCTGACATCATCGACAGGGGAGGCACTATCCTCTATTCAGCAAGAAGCCTGAAGTTCAAAACCGAAGAGGGCATGAACCAGGCGGTTGAAGTTTGCAAAAAAAGAGGCATCGAAGGCATCGTTGTAATCGGCGGCGACGGATCGTTCAGGGGCGCGAGAGATCTTTCGCTCAAAGGCATTCCCTGCATCGGTATCCCCGGCACTATCGACAACGATATTTGCTGCACCGATTACACGATCGGCCTCGACACCTGTCTTAACACCATCGTCTCGATGGTTGACAGAGTTCGCGACACTTCCGAATCCCACGACAGATGCACCGTCGTTGAAGTCATGGGCAGGAAAGCCGGTTATCTTGCGCTTGAAAGCGGACTTGCCGTCGGCGCATCCTATATCATCATTCCCGAAAAGCCCTATAGCCTTGAAGACGTTATCAAACGCATGAACTACACTCTCAAGCTCGATAAACGTCATTTTGTCATTGTTGTTGCAGAAGGCATCGGCGGCGTTGCCAACCTTGCAAAGAGGATTGAAGAAGAAACCGGTATCGAGAGCAAATCCGTTGTTCTCGGTCATGTTCAGCGCGGCGGTTCTCCCTCGGCGAAGGATCGTATCGTTGCGGCTTTGATGGGCAACTATGCTGTCAATCTTCTCCTTGAAGGCAAGGGTAACAGAGTCGTTGCGATGAAGAAAGATGAGATCGTTGACTACGATATTTATGAAGCCCTCAGCATGACTAAAGATATAAATCTTAACGAATATGACATTGCTATGGAGATCTCCATCTGATATTAGGAGTTTATGCATCTTTGCAAACTTGGTTTAATATTTATTAACTAAATAAATATGGAGGAGAAAAGATGAAAAAATATTTCTATTCCTTTGTGTCCGTGACTTTGACTTTGGCAATAGTTTTCGGCTCAGCTCTCTTTGTGACAGGCTCGGCTGCCGATGATGCGATCGTTGAAGATGTCGTTTCTTCGAACGTCAGCGACAACGCTCTTGATGCTTCCGGAAACTGCGGAACCAACGTTTTCTGGTCTTTTAACTCGGAATCCGGCGTATTGACTTTAGTTGGTACAGGCGCCACCGCCAATTACGAATGGAATTCAAGCCCCTTTTATAACAACAAGGCAATTAAGTCCATTGTTATCGGTAAAGGGATCACTGTTGTCGGCGACAACCTGTTCTCAAGCTGTACGAAGCTTACGAGTGTTTCGATCCCCGACAGCGTTGTCAGGATCGGCAACGGTGCTTTCCGAAGATGTTTGAGCCTTGAAACAATCTTACTGCCTTCAAGCGTTAAAGAGATTTTTGAAAAAGCATTTGATGGGTGTTGCGCTCTCATCAACGTCAACATCCCCGATGGGATCGAAAGCATTTCCGACTCTGCCTTCAACGGCACTGCGATATATGACGACGGCACCAACTGGGACGGCGACGTATTTTACGTCGGCAAAGCTTTGATCAAGGCTAACGACACCATCGGTAATTCTTATTCTGTTAAAGACGGAACAACGATCATCGCCGACAACGCTTTCAAAAAATGCAAAAGCTTAAAAGGCATTTCAATTCCTTCAAGCGTTAAAGCTCTTGGCGAGAGCGCTTTTTCTGATTGTGAATCCCTGTCTGATGTTAATTCCTTCTCTCAAAATGTTACCGTATTGAACGACAATGTTTTCTCAAACTGCAAATCTTTGCAGGCTATTGTCATTCCCGACACAGTAACTACTATCGGCGACAGCGCGTTTTCAGGATGCTCCGCAGCTAAATTTATTCTGCTTGGCAAAGGCGTAAAACAAATCGGTGAAAAAGCTTTTGAAGGGTGCACGGGTACAACTGATATTATTATTCCCGATAACGTCATCAGCGCTGACAACAATTCGTTCAAAGGCTGTGCCTTCAAGAATGTCGTAATGGGCAAAGGTCTGACCTTTATCCCCAACTCGCTTATAGACAGCGAAGCTCTCACCACTGTCGTGATCGGTGACGGCGTTGTTAGCATCGATAACCGTGCGTTCGTATATTGCACTTTGTTGAGCTCCTTGACGATTGGCAACAGCGTAAAAAGGATCGGCGACTACGCCTTCCGCGGCTGTTCATCGCTTAAATCGCTTACAATTCCCGACAGCGTTACAACGGTCGGAAAGAGTGCATTCACTGATTGCCCTCTCACCACAGTTACAATGGGCAGCGGCTTGACATCGATTCCCGGTACGCTCATCAATCAAAAAACTCTTGAGACGTTTGTGATCGGAAGCAAAGTTAGATCCATCGACAAGAACACCTTCAAAGATTGCTCTTCGCTCAAATATGTAACGATTCCCGTCAGCGTGAAGGAGATCGGTTTACGTGCATTTTATAACTGTAAGGCTCTTACCAAAGTTACTTACAGCGGCAAATGCTCTGATTGGAACAGCGTGAAGGTTGCGGCTGACAACGAATGTCTGTTCAACGTGTTCAACCCCGGTCATGTCCTCACCAATTCCAAGACCGTCGCTGCGACCTGCACCGAGAAGGGCTATACCACCTCAAAATGCTCCGTCTGCGGCGCTGAATACCGCAACAAATATGTCGACGAACTTGGCCATAAACCCGGCGAATGGGTCGTAACCAAAAAGCCTACAGCCACAAGACAAGGAATCAAGAGACAATATTGCACCGTATGTAAAAAGCTCATCAAGTCCGAATCTATCCCGGCAACGTCGAACGACAACCCGTTCCTTGTAGGATTGTTCGTGATATTTGTAAAGATAGTCATTACTCTTTTTGCATTGATAAAAGCTCAATCCTGAATAAACAACTGAAATAGACCTCCGGTTTTTTGAAGTGACCCCAAAAAGTTAGACATTGTTGTATAATGTTTAACAGGGGGTGCACTTCAATTTCCGGAGGTCTTATGCTTTGATATTCTGTTTATTTGTCGAGAAGTTCTTTCAGGATCTTTTGAACTTCCTGCGCCGGAGCTTTGCCACGCAGCGCTCTCATGCATTGCCCGATCAAATACTGTAAAGCCTGTTGCTTTCCGCCCTTGTATTCGTTAACGCTTTTTTCGTTCTGAGCGATCACATCTTCGATTACCGGCTTGAGAGTTGCAGTGTCGGAAACAAGTCCGAGGTTGTTTTCGGCGACGTATTTTTCGGGATCAACGTTTTCCTCGAAAACCTTCTTGAACACCTTTTTACCTGTGTCGCGGCTGATTTTACCTTCCTCGACCATTACGATGATCTTGCCGAGCGAACTATCGTCAAAATCAATGTCTTCAGGGGTTTTCCCGCTCTCGTTGAGTCTCATCAAAAGCTCGCCGAGTATCCAGTTGGCGGCGATTTTTGGCTTTTTACAAATCTCTGAAGTTTTTTCAAAAAGCCTTACAAGATGGATCGAGTCTGTAATAAGCCCCGTGTCGTATTCGGGAAGTCCGAGCTGTTCGATATATCTCTTTTTCTTCGCGTCCTTGAGTTCGGGGAGGTTATTTTTAACGCTTTCGATCCATTCTTTGCCGATTATGATGGGGGGGAGGTCAGGTTCGGGGAAATACTTATAGTCCTGCGCGTCCTCTTTTGATCTCATGGCATAACTTTCGCCGTTTGCGTCGTCCCATCTTCTCGTTTCCTGGACAACTTTGCCGCCCTCTTCGATAATGTCGATCTGCCTTTGAGCCTCGTATTCGATCGCTCTTGCTATAGCCTTGAAAGAGTTCATGTTCTTCATTTCCGTTCTTGTTCCAAACTCTTTCGAGCCCATTTCGCGAACGGAGAGGTTTACGTCGGCACGCAGCGATCCTTCCTGCATTTTGCAGTCGGAAACGCCTGTATATTGAAGGATAGATCGAAGCTTTGTAAGATAGTCGATTACTTCTTCAGCGCTCCTCATGTCGGGCTCGGAGACGATCTCAAGCAGCGGTACGCCGCATCTGTTGTAGTCAACGAGCGTGCAATCTTCCCAATCGTCATGAATGAGCTTTCCTGCGTCTTCTTCCATATGTATCTCATGGATCCTGACCTGCTTTTCTTCGCCGTCTTTTCCAATTATGTCGATATGACCGTTACGACAGATCGGGAAGTAAAGCTGGGAGATCTGGTATGCCTTCGGAAGATCGGGATAGAAATAGTTTTTGCGGTCAAACTTGTTGTTTGTCGTAATGTCGCAGTTTGTTGCGATGCCTGTTCTGATGGCGTATTCAACGACTTTTTTGTTGAGGACGGGGAGAGTGCCGGGCATACCGGAGCAGATCTCGCATACATGCGTGTTGGGTTCTCCGCCGAATTGTGTTGTACAGTTGCAGAAGATCTTTCTCTTTGTCGAAAGCTCTGTGTGCACTTCAAGTCCGATAACAATTTCGTAATTCATCAGTATACCTCCTTTTTTCACAGCAAGGGCGAACACTGTTTGTGGAAATCAGTGTTGCGCTGGAATTCATAAGCTGCAGAAAGTATAGTTTTTTCGTCGAGCGGTTTGCCTATGAGCTGTAAACCAATTGGCATATTGCCCTTGTCAACGCCGCAGGGGATGCTCAGCGCAGGTACGCCGGCGATATTTATCATAACGGTATAAATGTCAGCCATGTACATTTTCAGCGGATCGGAAAGGTTTTCTCCGATCGACGGAGCAGTGTCGGGAGCAACGGGACCGACCAAAAAATCATATTTGTCAAAAGCCTTGAAAAATGCGTCCTGGATCAGCTTTTTGGCTTTCAGAGCCTTGTTGTAGTATGCGTCGTAGTAACCGGAGCTGAGCACGAAATTTCCAAGCATGATACGCCTTTTGACTTCAAGCCCGAACCCTTCGGAACGGCTCTTGATGAATGTGTCGAGTATGTTTTTACTGTCAGCGCTGTAGCCGTATTTGATGCCGTCGTACCTCGAAAGGTTTGAACACGCTTCGGCACAGGCGATGATGTAATAAGTCGGAACGGCGTACTTTATGATGTCGAGATCAAATTCCTCGACTTCTGCGCCGAGAGATTTGAAAATTTCGATAGACTCAAGAACTCTTTGCTTAACGTCGGGCGCAAGTCCTTTGCCAAAATAGCTCGTCGGAACGCCGATCTTTTTGCCTTTTAGTGAGTAATTCTTTATATCGCTGAAGCTGAATTTATCGAACTCCATGCTTGTTGCGTCTTTTTCGTCCTTGCCGCTGATGATTTCATAAAGCGCAGCACAGTCGAGCGCGTCTCTGCCCAGAGGCCCGATCTGGTCGAGCGAGCTTGCGAAAGCAACAAGTCCGTATCTGGAAACAGTGCCGTAAGTTGGTTTAAGGCCTGTAACGCCGCAGTACGAAGCAGGCTGTCTGATCGAGCCGCCTGTATCGGAGCCGAGCGCGATAACGCTCTCTTTTGCAGCTATACACGCAGCGGAGCCGCCGGAAGATCCTCCGGGGACTTTGCTTTCGTTCCAGGGGTTTTTTGTGATCTTGAATGCGGAAGTTTCCGTAGTGGAACCCATAGCGAACTCGTCCATGTTTGTTTTTCCGATGATGATCATGCCTGCTTTTTGGATCTTCTCAACTACAGTAGCGTTGTAAACAGGTTTGAAGTTATAGAGGATCTTTGAACTGCATGTCGTAAGTTTGTCCTTGACGCAGATGTTGTCTTTCACAGCGATAGGGACGCCGGCAAGAGGGGAGTCGTCAAGATCGCCGCTGTCGATGAGCTTTTGCACCTTTTCAGCCTGTTGGAGAGCATATTCCTTGTCGACCGTAACATAGCAGTTGAAAGTTTTTTCTGTTTTATCAATTCGATCAAACGTATCTTGTAGAACTTCTTTAACGGAAATTTCCCCGCTTTTTATCATTTTGGATATCTCGATACCCGTCATCTCTGATAGTTTCATCATTTTACCCCCTTATTCAACAGTCCTGTGGACTTTAAAACAGCCGTCCTGACTTTCGGGCGCATTTTTGAGGACTTCGTCACGCATATCACCGTTTTTAACTTCGTCCTCGGCGAACACATTGAATATCGGGAATGAATGAGAAAGCGGCTCAATATTATCTGTGTCAAGTTCGTTCAAGGTGTCGATGTAGGAAAGAATATCCTGCAGATCTTTTTTTGTCTTAACTCGTTGTTCGTCGTCAAGTTCTATCCTGCCGAGTTTTTCGAGATAAGCAACAAGTTCGTCAGTAATTACCATTTCTCATATCTCCTTATTTTTTGTAGTTATTTTTTATGATATTAACGCTGAATGTGTTAGCTTCAAGCTCCACGTTGTGGCGGTAGACGCTCAGAACAACGCCTATCGCGATATATATGCAAAGGTTCGACGAGCCGCCTGCGCTCATGAAGGGGAGGGTAATGCCGATAACCGGCAAGAGCTCCAGGCACATCCCGATGTTGATGATGATCTGCGACGCGAACATCGTCGCAATTCCGTAGCACAGGTACATCCCGGGGTTATCCTTCGAGAGCCTCGCGTTCTTCACGATCCTCAATATAATAACGAAGAACAAAACAAGAAGCAATATACATCCTACAAGTCCGAGCTCTTCGCCGACAACGGAAAGGATCATATCGTTTTGCCTTTCCGGAACGACGCCGCTTTGGGTGAACGAGCCTTTGAATAAGCCTTTTCCGAATATCCTGCCAGAGCCTATGGCTTTTATGCACTGCTCCTGTTGATAAATAACGTTGGGATAGTTTTCGGGATAGAGCAGAGCGAGAAAACGCTCTTTCTGGATCTGTGAGAAAACCTTAGTCCAGATCAGCGGTATTGCGGCGATGACCGCAAGAATACCGATCGCAAAATATCTCGTTTTCAGGTCGGCGATAAACATCATACCGACAAAGATGAATACAAAAACAAGCGAAGAGCCGATATCGCCCGTGATGACGACAAGTCCGATATATAACCCTGCGTGAAGGCACAGCAGGATAATGTTGCGTAGCTTATTGATTTGGTCGCCGACAAGCTCGATATGTACGCAAAGCGTTATGACAAATCCGATCTTAACAAGCTCGGAAGGCTGAAAGTAGAACGAGCCGAATTTGAGCCAGGTTTTGGCATCGCTTCTCGCGTCGGGGCCTACGCCGAAAACAAACAGCGACAGCATCAGTATCAATGCGCCGCCCGCTATGATCGGCCATAGCTTCAGTATAACCTCATAATCTATCAGGGAGATCATTATCGCCATCACAATGCCGACGCTGACAGCGATGATCATCGTGAAAGTGTCGCGGGAGATAACCTGGTTTTCCGTCAAAGACGAAAGCGTTGCGCTGTGGACGAACAGCAGACCGAAAAAGGACGCAACGATGCACGAAAGTATAAGAAAAGTATCTGTTCCTTTGAAAAACAAACCAAGCGAATTCTTCAGCTTTTCCAAAGCGGCGTCCTCCTAAAATAAAGTATATCTATTATAATATATTTTTTTATCTTTTTCAAGCAAAAAGCCTTTAAATATTGATACAAATGTGATATAATACAAAAAGTAAATTGGTTAAAACCGACTTGATATGAATTACCGGTGATTTTATGACGTGTTTTTACTCAAACAGCCCGCAGGAAACTGAAGAATTTGCAGCTGATCTCGCAAAAAAGCTTCGGAAGGGAACTGTCATCGCTCTGTTCGGCGGACTCGGTATGGGGAAAACAACTTTTATCAGGGGCTTTGCAAAAGGTCTCGGGATCGAATGCGACGTAAGCAGCCCGACTTTTGCCATAGTGAACGAATACAGAGGCATTGAGAATTCTCTGTTTCATTTTGATATGTACAGGGTGAACAGCTGGGACGATCTGTATTCAACCGGTTTTTTCGATTATATAGACGAAGGCGAATTTGTTGCCGTTGAATGGAGCGAAAACGTCGAAAACGCTTTGCCTGAAAATACCGTGAAGATAATTTTTGAAAATGCAGACGGCGAAGATAAAAGGAAAATCAACGTTTTAATGGAGTATGAGCCATGACAATTCTCGGAATAGACAGTTCTTCAAAAAGCGCGAGCGCCGCAATAATTAAAGACGGAAAGATCCTCTGCGAAAACTATCTCAACACCGGCTTTACCCACAGCCAGACTCTCATGAAGCTGACTCAGGATTGTTTCTCGGAAACAGGATTGAGCGTCGGCGATCTCGACTATATAGCCGTATCAAACGGGCCCGGCTCTTTTACAGGGGTGAGGATAGGACTTGCGTTTGTAAAGGGGCTTGCCTTTACAAATAATCTTAAATGCTGTCCTGTCTCGACTTTGGAGTCGCTTGCTGTAAATGTAAAATGCTTTACAGGCAAAGTCTATTGCATTCTTGACGCACGATGCTCGCAGGTGTATTTTGCTCAGTTCGAGAGCGACGGCAAAGAAATCAAAAGGCTATGTGAGGATTGCGCTTTGTCTCTGGAGGAGGTTAAAGCGAAGGCTTTGTCGGAAGAAAAGAATATAATTCTCGTCGGGGACGGAGCTGAAATATGCTTTGAACATCTTAAATCGGATTGCAAAAACGTTATTATTTCTTCTGAGAACATCAGGTACACGACCGCTTCCGGCGTATGCGCCGCATCCTGTGCGGAAAAGGCGATCGATTCCGATAAACTTTTGCCGAATTATCTTCGCTTGCCCCAAGCTCAAAGAAACCTGAAAAAGGAGTCCTGAAAAATGATTTATGTCGGTTGCGACCACGGCGGTTTTGATCTAAAGGAAACCGTTATCGATTATCTTGAAAAAAATAATATTGATTTTACTGACGTCGGGTGCTATAATAAAGAAAGTGTGGATTATCCTGACGTTGCAAAAGAGGTTTGCACCGCCATTATCGAAGGGAGAGCCGACAAAGGCATCCTCCTTTGCGGGACAGGCATTGGGATTTCTATCGCCGCGAACAAGTTTAAAGGCATCCGGGCTGCGATATGTTCCGACACATATTGCGCGAAGTTTTCAAGGCTTCACAACGACGCCAACGTCCTTTGTCTCGGCGGACGAGTTCTCGGGCCGGGGCTTGCCCGCGAGATCATCGATGTTTTTCTTACGACTGATTTTGAAGGAAAACATCATATCGACAGGTTATTAAAAATTCAAAAAATAGAAAACGAAAGATGAGGGTTTTAAAATGAATTTGACAGACAAAATTACGATCACCGATCATCCGCTGATCCAGCATAAGCTTACGATCATGCGTAAGAGCACAACCGGCTCCAAAGAATTCCGCGCTCTTGTAAGCGAGATCGCAATGCTCATGTGCTATGAAGCCACGCGTGACCTTCCTTTGACAGAGGTTGAAATAGAAACTCCTATCCAGAAGACAAGGAAGAACGTTCTTGCAGGCAAAAAGCTTGCTTTCGTTCCGATCCTCAGAGCAGGCCTCGGAATGGTCGATGGAGTTCTTACTCTCGTTCCTTCCGCTCGTGTAGGCCATATCGGTCTTTACAGAGACCCCGAAACTCTCAATCCCGTTGAATATTACTGCAAACTTCCCGCCGACATCGGCGAGAGAGAAGTTATCGTCCTCGATCCGATGATCGCAACAGGCGGCAGCGCGATCGACGCCATCACTCAGATCAAAAAACGCGGTCCCAAGTCGATCAAATTCATGGGCATTATCGGCGCTCCCGAAGGCTTGAAAGCTCTTTCCGAAGCTCATCCCGACGTTGAGATTTACGTTGCTGCAATGGATGAAAGGCTCAACAGCCACGGATATATCGTTCCCGGTCTCGGCGACGCAGGCGACAGGATCTTCGGCACAAAATAATTCTTTATCAAAACTATAAGGTTATAAATTCAGACTCCTTGAAATATATTTGCAATAACAGCAGATATTTCAAGGAGTTTATTATTATGGATGTCAAATTTTACAAAAGCAGGAACAAAGTTCCCGGGATCGTGATCGGAGCAAAAAAGCATATTCTGACTCTGAATATGTGCACGCTGTTTCTTGCGGGGCTTGTTGTCGGATCGCTGATGATAAGGTTTCAAAGCCCGATCTCGACCCTTGTTGTCTCTTTATTCAAGCGGTATAACGGAATTGTCGTTTCTAACGGCTTTTTTAAAAATCTGCTTAATCTGCTGATGATCAACAATGTGTTTGTGGTCGCGCTTTGTTTTCTCGGGTTATCTGCGGTAGGTTGCCCGTTTGTTTGCCTGTTTTCAGCTGTCAAAGGCATAGGAATAGGGATCGTCAGCTCCTATCTTTACAGAGCATATTCGCTGTCTGGATTCGGTTACTGCACGCTGGTGTTTTACCCACAGCAGATCATAAATATGGCGGCGCTTTTGATGGCTATGAACGAGAGCTATTACAACTCTAAAATGATCTATCAGACCGTCGCTGAAAAAGAACACGGTGATTTCGACTTGAGGCAGTATTTCGGAAGATTCGGGATCATACTTCTGCTGACAGCGTTTTCTTCATTAGTCGGCGCGACACTCAACACTGCGTTGTCAGGCGTATTTATAAAATAACTATTCGTCATCGTCCTCATCGCTCGGTAAAGCCAAGTCGTTTAGGGGATTGTCGGAGAAAGCCTTTTTGATCTGATCGTTGGAGACGTGAGTATAGATCTGTGTTGTGGAAAGGTTTTCGTGACCGAGGATCTCTTTTAAAAGCAAAACGTCTACGTCGCCATATTTATACATCAACGTTGCGGCGGTATGGCGTAATTTATGTGTCGAAAAACCCTGCCCGGAAAGACCGCTGCGTTCAAGGCAAACGGTGACGATATGCTGTACAGTGCGCTTGCTGATACGTTTTTTGTTGCGGCTGATAAAGAGTGCATTTTTGTCGATAACGCCCTCATTCGGTCTGACCTTCAGGTACTCTTTAAGCGCGTGAATGCAGGTGTCGTTGAGGTATACGATTCGCTGTTTGTTGCCTTTTCCGGTGACGGTCATCTTGCCGTCGTCGGAAATACTGTTAAGGTTCAGAGCAACAAGCTCGGAGAGACGGATCCCGCAGTTGAGAAAGAACGTTATAATACAATAATCTCGTTCTTTGTTGTCGCCGCCTACACAATTCAGGAGCATTCTGCTCTGTTCAAGCGATAAATGTTTCGGAAGCGACTTCCCTGTTTTTGGAGAATCGAGGTCGGAGAGGGGACTGGAGTCAACTCTTTTGTTGTGCATGAGAAATTTATAAAAAACACGAAGCGAAGTGATCTTCCTCATCAAAGTGCGAGATGAAATGTTTCTTTCAATCTTGCAGTAGGTCAAAAAGCCGAGAACGTCCGGGTATGTGATCGAAGCGATAAAATCGGTGGTAATGTCTTTAATGGAAATTTCATTAAAAGGTATGTTAGATAATGACGGATCTTTTTGCTTGAGCATGTATCTGAAAAACAATCTTAAATCGGAAGCATATTCAAGGATAGTGAGCTCCGATCTGTTGGACACAACTGTAAGGTTTGTTAAAAACTCCTGAACGTCCATCGGAAGAAAGACGAACTCTTCACGTTTCATAAAAACAAACCTCCTTAAATAATAATCAGTATTATAAACTATAATAAATATATTAATCCGATGAAGTATATCAAAACTAAAAAATATTACGTCTGAATTACATATAATACATAGAAAAGCATCTGAACACCTATTTCTACTCCCCTCAATTGCACAAAATATTCATTTTGCGCAATTGGCTATTTTCTTTTCTCATGCCCCTGTTCGGTTGATAATACCGGAAATGGCTTTATATATGCTGCCCTATTTTGTCATTCAATCAGCGGAATGATCGAGCCGATGTCCTCGACCTCTCCTTTTTTCAAATACAATGGCTTAACGCCGTGACAATCCAAAAACGATATTATCTTTTTATAATCGTCGTGATATTTCAGTTCTCCGTTGAATGCCATGACGTCCTTTGAGATCTTGCCGCAGCAACCGCCGATGAATCCGTAGTCATACCCTCTAAGATTGACAGAACCTTTTTTGACGAGCAAGCACTCTACTCCTTGTTCGATAACTTTTTTTGAAATGAACAAATCATCAGTGATGATCGCGTTATCGAATACAACGGCAACTGAACACTTTGTGTATCCTTGCGAAACAACGATTTTGTTGAGATCGGAACGATCGATCATATCCTTGATTATCGGCGAAACGGTTTTGTCGTTGTAGATCACGTTGTTGCCGAAAAAAACGCAATTGAGCAGCGTTTCGTCCGGATAACCGTCTTTTACGTTTTCTTCGACATGTACGTTTATATCTCCTTTGTCGCTCAACAAATCAAAAATCCCTTTTTGGTGTGACGACACAACTGCGTTACGGCTGTCGATCTGGCAGAAATGGACGTCCGGATGGTCGAAAATCCCCTTGCGAACATTTGTTCTTTTAGATGTATTGATACATTCGATACCCATATCTTCCAACGTTTTTTCGGCTTCAATGCATTCGCACGAAATTATCACCTTTCTTACCGGACGCAGAGGAAGATTTGGATTTTTGAGCAATCTATCCATCATTTTGATGCGGCCTCAAACGCTTGACGGACGTTTTTAACGCCGATGACTTCAATATTTGTCCTGAAGTTTTTCAAAGTTTTCAGATTGGTGGCGGGAATGATGCATTTTGTAAAACCGAGTCTCTCGGCCTCTTTTATCCTTTGGTCGCAGTTTTTGACTCCCCTGACTTCTCCGCCGAGTCCGATCTCGCCGAAAGCTAAAGTCTGTTCATCGAGAACTACGTCTTTGAGCGAAGAAACGAGCGCAAGAGCAACAGAGAGATCCGACGAAGGCTCGTCGAGCTTCAGACCGCCTATAACGTTGATGTAGCAATCCATGTTGGAAAAGAAGTATCCTCCCCTCTTTTCCAGTACAGCGATGATCATGGACATCCTGTTGTAATCAAACCCGGTCGCATTTCTTCGCGGAGTTCCGAAACCGGATGAGGCAACGAGCGCCTGAACCTCCGCCATGATCGGACGGCTGCCCTCCATAACGCAGGCAACGCAGGAACCGGGAGTATTCTTCGGCCTGCCGGAAAGAAGAAACATTGAAGGATTTTCAATCTCTTCAAGTCCGCCGGAAGTCATGTCAAAAACGCCGATCTCGTTAGTCGAGCCGTATCTGTTTTTGACGGCACGAAGCATCCTGTAGGACATGTGCCTGTCGCCTTCGAAATATAAAACTGCGTCGACAATATGCTCCAAAACCTTGGGGCCGGCGATGTTTCCGTCCTTGTTGACGTGGCCGACGATGATTGTAGTTATCCCGAGCGATTTGGTTGTCCTCATGAGCAGGTTGGTGCATTCCCTGACCTGGGAAACACTTCCGGGATAGGACGAAATATCGGCAAGGCTCATCGTCTGGATCGAGTCGATGATGACAAGATCGGGTTTATAGGCTTCAAGATAAGCGACGATACTCTCGACATCGGTCTCGCACATCACGAAAAGGTTGTCGGAATAAACACCGAGCCTGTCCGCACGAAGCTTCAGCTGGTTTACGGATTCTTCGCCGGAGACGTACAAAACGGAATGTTCAAGGCACAAATATCGGCAGATCTGGAGAAGTAACGTTGATTTTCCTATGCCCGGATCGCCGCTGAGGAGAACGAGCGACGATTTGACAAGCCCTCCCCCAAGCACGCGGTCAAGCTCGTTCATGGTCGTTTTAAAACGAATTTCGTCGCTGAGTCTGATCTGATCGAGAGTTACGGCGTTGGCGCTGACGTATTGAGGTTTGGAAGTTGTTTTCGCTTTTGAAGTGACCTTAACTTCCTCATTTAAAGTGTTCCATTCGCCGCAGCCGGGACATTGGCCAAACCATTTTGCGCTCTGATGGCCGCATTCGCTGCAGACAAAAACAGTTTTGTTTTTTTCAACTGCCATATGTTTTCTCCCTATACTTTCTCAAGCCTGGCGTAGCGAGCCATGAGCTTTTTAGTGCTTGCTTTTTCAAAAGCAATCTCGATCAGACAATCATTGCCGACGGGTTTTGTGGAGAGGACAACTCCCTGCCCGAAGGTCTTATGTTTGACCGTATCGCCGACTTTAAAATCAATCTCAACGCCGTCCACGCCGGAAGAAGGCTTCGGAGTGCGGGTATAAGTCATTGACGATGAATGATCGGTCTTTCGTTTTTCGATCGGATTAAAGACGTTATCCCTTAGTTCAACGCTCGGTTTGGTAAGGTTTTCAATCAAGTCAGCGGGAATCTCATCGATAAACCTTGATTTTTTGTTGTGATTAGTCGAGCCGAAAACAATCCTTGAGGTGGCGCCGGTGAGATATAGTTTTCTTTTCGCCCTCGTGAAGCCGACATAGCAAAGCCGCCTTTCTTCCTCAAGCTCGGAAGGATAATACGTCGCCTGAATTCCGGGGAATATCCCCTCCTCCATTCCGGGAATAAAAACGTTCGGGAATTCAAGACCTTTCGCGGAATGCAATGTCATCATGGTGACCGTATCGCTGTCGGCGTTGTAGTTGTCAATGTCGGTCAGGAGCGAAACTTCTTCAAGGAAACCAGTGAGAGTTGCGTTCTCGTTTTCCTCTTGATAACGGATAAGGTTGTTGGAAAGCTCGTTAAGGTTTTCCACTCTATCGATAAAACTGTCGCTGTCGGCGGAGAGCGAATCAATATACCCTGTCGTTTTCAGCGTGTATTCAAGCAGTTCGTTGAGTGTAAAGCTATCCTGCTTGTCAATAATCTCATCCATGAGATGTGTAAATTCTTTTATCTTTACACTTGCGCGCGACAGCATGGGATAGTCGTCAACGTTGCGAAAAACGTCATATATGCTGATGTTCAATGATGCGGCGATCTCGGAAGCCTTGTTGACCGTTGTGTCGCCGATACCCCTTTTCGGTTCATTGATTATCCTCTTTAACCGAAGGTCATCGTTTTGGTTGTTGATAAAAGTCAGGTAAGCAAGAGCGTCCTTGATCTCTTTTCTGTCGTAGAATCTGTGGCCGCCGATAACTCTGTAAGGAATTGCAAGGCGGACGAATACATTTTCGAGCGCATTCGACTGGGCGTTCATCCTGTAAAGGACGGTGTTATCGCTCCATTTTCCGGAGTCGCGGACGTTGTCGAGGATCATTTCGGCGATGAATCGGGCTTCGTCCTGCTCGTCGTAGCACTGTTTATAAGTGATCTTTGATCCTTCGCCGAGGGCTGTCCAAAGGTTTTTGCCCTTACGCTGAGTGTTGTTGGAGATGACAGAGTTGGCGGCGTCGAGAATAGTTTGCGTTGAGCGGTAGTTTTGTTCAAGCCTGATAACGGTCGTATTTTGATACTGATGCTCAAATTCAAGGATATTCTCGATCGTAGCGCCCCTGAATTTGTAGATGCTCTGGTCATCGTCGCCGACAACGCAGATGTTTCGGCGCAAGGACGAGAGGATCTCAACGAGCTTATACTGCGCGTGGTTAGTGTCCTGGTATTCGTCGACCATGATGTATTTGAATTTGTTCTGATAATACTCCCTGACGTCGCTGTTTTTTTCAAGCAGCTCAACGGCGTTGACAATAATATCGTCAAAATCCATTGCGTTTGCCTTTTTCAGGAGCAACTGATATCGGGCGTAGGCATACGCTATTTTTTGCAGTCTGACGTCGTTTCCGGCGTTATTCATGTATTCCTCGGGGCCGATGAGGGAATCCTTTGCTCTGCTGATCTCGTTGAGGATCGTTTTTGCGGGCAGAAGCTTTTCTTCGATGCTGAGCTGGCGCATACATTCTTTCATAACGCGTTTGCTGTCATCGGTGTCGTAAATCGTGAAATGGTTGTCGTAACCGATCTTTTCGCCGTTGATCCGGAGGATCTTTGAGCAAAAGGAATGGAAAGTGCTCGCCCAGATGTCGCGGCTTTCGTCGCCAATAGAGCTTTGAAGCCTGCTGACGAGCTCGTCAGCAGCTTTGTTTGTGAAGGTTATGGCGAGGATCTCCCAGGGCTTCGGAGCGTCGACTTTGAG